>JBJUHT010000139.1:0-67075 GCA_046070105.1 Dolichospermum sp. | reverse complement strand
ATACCGCGAGACTTTAATGGAGCCGTGGGGATTTTCCTCAAGGCAATGTGGGATACCACCTTTACCAACTCAGTTGGTGATGTTGTACTGGACATTCACGATATCTCAGATGTCAGGGAATGTCTCGGTTAAAAGTATCAGGTAGCCGTTCTCCAACTCCAATCACATCGTTCACTAAACCAGGATGTAAAATCAAAGGTAATATTTCTATAAACACTGGTCGTAAGTTTTATCACATTCCTGGCTCTGAAGATTATGAATCAACAGTCATTGATCCAAGCAAGGGAGAGAAATGGTTTTGTCAAGAGTCAGAAGCCTTGGCTAATGGTTGGCGTAAAGCACCAAAATAAAATTTTTCGTAACCCAACACATTTATTATTACTGCTTGATGTTGGGTAACATACGTCAACCCAACCTACGGAGTTATTGAACCACGAAGACACGAAGGACAGGAAGAATAAAGAATTTTGTAGATTGGGTTAAATGAAATGCAACCCAACTTACAGCGTTTTCCGATCTGATGAAGTACAAAGTTGAATCATGAAACTCTTGTGGTGCAGGCATACTATGGCTAACGCCACGCTACGCGAACGGCAAACTCAGTACAAGTCTTGCCCGCTAGATATGTACCTCATAACACCGGAAAGTGCTGTATCACCGGAGATCTGAATATAGTGGGAAGTGCGATCGCTAAGTTCGACCAAGTAATCGCATCTCTAAATAAAATTCATATTGGAAGTTAATAAAAGAATGTCTATCCCCAAAATAGTAGCAGATTGAGCTAATTTTTCATCTGCTGTCACCAGAGACAAATTATTAATACTACACACAGCTAAATGCAAAGCATCTAAAGTTCTTAGAGGTTGTCTTAAAAGTTTTCGGCGAATAAATTCGCTACTACACAAGCAAAGTCCACCTGCGTGGACTAACGAAAAATTAAGGATTTGAAACCTGCGTAGGCAGGTTTTGTCTGTGTAGATGTGATTTCTAATCGCCCAAGTTAGACTTTTCAAACATCCTCTTAAAGGCAGATCAAACCTGGATATCCAGTCTCTAGCTAAACGGTAATGTTGATTTTCCAATAAAACAAGACCATACAAACCTTCATTAAGATGATTTTCAAACAATTCTGTATGCTGATATTGCTGAAACTTGTGATATTAAATCTACTAACTATCTAACATAAGAAAATGGTGCGTTACGCTATCACTAACGCACCCTACAAAGATTATTTTTGAAAAATAGTCAACAGTACAAAACCTAATAAATGATGATGACCTACACAATTTAATCCCGCATTATTACCCATTTCTTCTCTTTGTTTTTGGCTATAAAATCTAACTGCTGTATGAGAATGGGGTGTAATTTGACATGATGATGAGTTATTAAAAGTGATATCCACTAAATAAAATTTACCACCAGGAGAAAGTACCCTGGCAACTTCTTTTAAAACCTGGTCTGGTTGGGGATAATGCAAAAAACTGATAGTATTAAAAACCGCATCAAATTGTCCCTCTACAAAGGGGAGATTTTCGGCATTACCTTCAAGGTAAATTAAGCGGGGACGGTGGCGGTTATTTTGCCTCGCTACCCGCAACATTTGCGGAGATAAATCTAAACCTGTGCCTGTAATTTCTGGAAATTGTGTGGCTAATCTGTCTAATAAGCGTCCAGTTCCACAACCTAAATCAAGTACATTGGCATTTGCTGATAATTCAACTTGGGAAAGTAATCTTTTATGAATTGCTTGATAAATAAAGGAAGGAAATGTCCAATCATAACTATTTGCCCAACGATCAAATAGTTCTTTTTTGTTATTAATCATGTTGTTAATCATGGCTGCTATATTGTATTTATTTTATTATAACAAGATAGAAGATAAATCCCCGACTTTTCAAGAAGTCGAGGATCTGGTGATTTTAGTAATTAAAATATAATTTAGGACTTACAACCAATCTCGATAGGCTGAAATTTCATTGACTCCAATTTCAAAGGGTGAACCTTTGCCAAAAGGTGGATAAACGCGGATTTTGGCATCTTTAGTGAATCTTTCCAGCCTATTTCCTAATTGGGGAATATTACTAACTATATGCCAATAAGTAACCAGATCGGGACAGTCTACAATTAACATCAAAGTCGTCTTATTTGTGGTCATGTACCACTGACAATTAGATAGTAATACTTGGGTAATGCGATAGCTGCGCTCGCCGAAGGCATCGCACGCATAGAAAAAACATCTACCAATAGACTGTTCCAACTCTAAATGTAGCATTCTATCCTCTTTTGTTACCTTAGTCGGAGGTAAATCATCGGGAGGAAGTAAGGAAAGTTTAGACATAATTTCGCACCTCTTGATTATAGCGTTGCAAACTTTCTCGATTTTTTTGTAAGGAAAAAGATGAGGGTTTTAACGCTAGTGTGCTGAGATCTAATTCGTCCTGAAATTTCTTGATTTTGTCACGACAACCGTTGACATCACCGATAATTGAATTTTCTAGCAAATAGTCCTCATCAAAACAAATATTTGTCCGATCAAATGCTGGTTGTTGAGGACTTTTTTCCATTACTTGAGTTGAGTTAGCCGTCATTTCTTTGCTAAAATGACGAATAAAAGGTAATGCTTCATTTACTGCTTGATCATGAGTTTTACCCACAAAAAAGAACCGGGCTAACAGGAACTTTTCTGCACCACTTTGATTAAATTCCCGATATTTATTAACCGTCTTCTTTAGTCTTGTTAAAGAAAACGGCGGACCCCCCATTAAACCAAAGGAATTTTCAGCAGCAAATTGAACTGCATCATCATCACCACTAGCAACATATATAGGAATTGGTTTTTGCAGTGGTTGGGGTTGTATCGTCAGATTTTCGCATTGATAATATTCGCCATTAAATGATACGTTAGTTTCATATAATAGCTTTTGAATCAATGCTATTGACTCTAACATTCTGGTGCGAGATTCCTGCATTTTCACACCAAAATGTTTATTTTGCTGGGGAAAAGGTCCACCTTTAGCTACTCCAAAAGCCAACCTACCACTACAAAGATTATCCAAAGTAGCAATATCTTCAGCCACGCGAATTGGTTGGTGAAATGGCAATAATACAGCCGCAGTTCCTAGACGAATTTGCGAAGTTACACCTGCTAAATGTGCCAATAATAGCAGAATTGAAGGACTGAGATTGAACTCATTAAAATGATGTTCTGTTACCCAAGCTTCTTCAAAACCTAAACTTTCAGCTTCTTTCACCAATAAAACTTGTTCAAAGATAGTGCGTCTAGCATCATGGTGATGATTTTCGTAATTGCAGAAAAGTCCTGTTTTCATTGTTAACCAAATATTAGATTAGGCTGCCACTAATTGCAACTCCAACCATAATCGAGGTTCAGATTGTTTTAACTTCGACATAGGATCACGTAGCAATCGTTTAGCATTGAGACAAACTACTTGAATTAGCCCCATATTTTCTGCTAATTCTCTGAGGATTTCTTTTTGGGCTTGAATATAGGGCATTATGTCTTCTCGACAATAAATTCCTATATATTGAAACCGTTTTGCAGGTCGTCCCCAAAAGCAAGTGATAACTTTCACGTGGCAGCCTTCTAAAAGTTCTCCCACGGACGGATAATAGTCATCTACCACTCTGAGAAATTCTTGGGCTAGGATGTCTTCAGTAATCATTTGACTGATTCTTCTGTAGCGTCCATAACTCTATTTATTATAACATATTATTATCAAATAAACCTAACAAAATTAATTATAAAATACATAAAATATTAGATCCCTAACTTCTTTAAGAAGTCGGGGATCTGAATATCTCCAATTTTTATCGAGAATTACGTTCTGCTACTAAAACATCGGCAATAATATCTGGTAGACTTTTTAAATCTGTATATCCTTCTGCACCAGCAATTGGGGAAATAAAAGTATAATTAGGGTCACAAACTCCTGTGTCATAAACCTGCATAAACCATCTATCAGGTAATCCTTCTACACCCAATTCTACAATATACCAACTCTCACCCATTAAGCGAGAATTAAATACTGTAAACCAATCTCTAAAATCATCAGCAATATTCCAATCTGCTAAGAGAAATTCTAATGATATTTTTCCAGCATCATCTGCGGTCAATAACATGATTACTCCTGAGTGACAACTTGATCAGAAACTTCAGGATATAAACCTAATTCTTTGGCTAATTGTTTAGCAACAAAAAATAGAAATTGCGCCCCATCTTGATTACCTTGATGAGCAAACATTGTGGCTACTTGTAACATTGATTGCACTAAACCAGAGTCAATTAATTCGGGTTTTGCTTCTAAAACTTCTGGTTCTTGACCATTAGGACATTGGAGAAGTTCATCAATTAAATTAAAATACTGTGTTTGGCGTTCGTCTGTCATGATAATTTAGTTTATTGTCAATGATTAAGTTGAAAAATTACTGTTCGATGCTTTCTTTCCACATTCTTTATAATAGCAATGTGTTCAGGTAATGCTGGAGATGCTATATTTAGTTTCTGCAATTCACAGGATAAATTCTGTGTCTTAACGAACTCTTTATGTTCTAAAATATAGCAACTACTATACTCTCTGGAGAAATTAATGCTAAAGTTACTAAACTTACAATCAGCAAATCTAAAAATTTCACTTTCATGTTTATTCTCCCTTACTAGGTCTTAATTACCCAAAAATTTTGATAATTATGTTTATTTTTTGCTCCTTTTTGATTCAAAATATGCTGATCAAATTCTCCTCAAAAACAAAAATTATGTGCTTTTTTGTATTGAGTCATACAGATAATATAGAAATTAAGAAGTCCCCCCTAATTCCTCAGACTTTCATCTCAGGAACTTCGGGGGGTAGAGGGGAATCTCTGCGTAAATCCTATATCGTTTATATCAGTTCCCTTTTTAGTCATAACTTTCAGCAACTCAAGTTAATATTATTAAGATAATTACGATATTACTCAAATTTTGTGTTCCTGATTTGGTAAGCATTTAAAAGAAATTAAAATATTTTTTGGGGTGGGGGTGCTAGTATTTATTGAGTGGGGGACTAGCATTTTTAAAAAAGGGAACGGGGTATTTTGTACTCAAACTCAAACCAAGACAGACTATTAGTTTTAGATATTTTGCTAAGAAAATTTCCAAGTACAAACTGTACTCAAATTACAGCATTCCATGACAAAGATAAATCCAAGATATCTTAAATAGCTCAGAAACAACATTAAGATATTCTTAGAAAGGTAAAACAGTATTATTTTCAACAATCAATACCTTCACCATTTTTGTAAATTGGGTTAAGAGACAGCGTAACTCGACGTTCATGAATCAATACTTTCACCATTTTTGTAAATTGGGTTAAGCGACAGCGCAACCCAAGGCTCATGAATCAATATCTTCACCATTTTTGTAGGTTGGGTTAAGCGACAGCAACCCAACGCTCATGTTGGGTTATGGCTTCGCCACACTTCGTGAACATGCTTCAACCCAACCTACGAATCTAATATTTTTTAATAATTACTAATATTTTTGGTGAAATAGATAGAAATTATGCTAGAATAAGCGTGGTTAATACCAACACACGATGAGATAAACACTTGCTAAAAATAGTTTAATATATAAACTTTAGAAGTTTAGGAGTTAAAAAATGCGAATTGCTAAAGACGTAACAGAACTAATTGGAAAAACTCCATTAATTCAGTTAAATAAAATTCCCCAAGCTGAAGGAGTGAAGGCCAGGATAGTTGTCAAATTAGAAAGTATGAATCCTGCGGCCTCTGTCAAAGATAGAATTGGCGTAAGTATGATTCTTTCCGCTGAAGCTGAAGGTTTAATTTCACCAGGAAAAACGGTTTTAGTTGAACCAACTTCCGGTAATACAGGTATTGCTTTAGCCATGGTAGCAGCCGCGCGGGGCTACAAATTGATTTTAACCATGCCCGAAACCATGAGTCAAGAAAGACGCGCCATGCTGCGGGCTTACGGTGCGAGTTTGGAGTTAACACCCGGTACTCAGGGAATGCGCGGAGCAATTAATAAAGCAGAGGAAATTGTGGCAAATACTCCCCATGCTTTTATGTTACAGCAATTTGCTAACCCTGCGAATCCGAAAATCCACAGAGAAACCACCGCTGAGGAAATTTGGGCGGATACGGACGGAGAAGTTGATATTTTAATTGCTGGGGTAGGAACTGGTGGTACAATTACTGGTATTGCAGAAGTGATTAAACAACGCAAACCCAGTTTTCAAGCTATTGCGGTAGAACCTAGCAACAGTCCCATTCTATCAGGTGGTAAACCGGGTCCTCATAAAATTCAAGGTATTGGTGCGGGCTTTGTTCCTGATGTGTTGCGTCAAGACTTAATTGATGAGATAGTCCAAGTTGATGATATAGATGCAATAGCGTATGGGCGTAGATTGGCCAGAGAAGAGGGTTTATTATCGGGAATATCTTCTGGTGCGGCTTTATGTGCGGCTATTGTTGTCGGTAAACGCCCAGAAAATGCGGGTAAATTAATTGTGGTGATTCAACCTTCCTTTGGTGAACGCTATTTAAGTACCGCTCTATTTCAAGATTTGATGAGTTAATTAATTCAACCAAATTCTGAATATCTTGTAAGTTGGGTTAACTATTTTGTTACCCAACAAAATCTTTTTAAATAACGCACCAATATTTATTAATATATAGACTTAAAAAATAAACTGTTCACAGGTGCGTTACGCTGACGCTAACACACCCTACTAAATTGTTAGTTATTGTTTGTGATTTTTACAACCACCTTGACCATGATGGTGGTCGTGATTATCTTTATTAGCACAGCCTTGGAGGTCTTGCTGCATCAGTTTTTCGCTGATTTGTTGCAAAGAGTCATCCACAGGTTTTAAGCCTATCCATGCGTCAATTTTCTCGACATCAAAACCGATTTCTCTTTTGTCTCCTACTTGTATCAAAGGACGACGAATTAATAAAGGATCTTTCAGCATCATGATTAAAGCATTTTCAGCGGTGATATTTTCAGGATTCACCTCTCCTGATTTTACCCTGGGTGCGGCTTTATTAAACCATTCTATTACCGGGCGATCGCCAAAAAATGACCGCAATTTTTCCACTGTCCAAGGTTCTGTTAACAAACTATATGCTACTACTTCATGACCTGCGGCTGTGAGTAATACTTTTTGTCTGGTATTGTTTTTACAGCCTGGTTTTTCATAGAAAATTACTCTGGCCATTGCTATTTCTCCTATTGATTTCTGGATGTAAATTAAACGCAGATAAACGCAGATAAACGCAGATTCAAGATAATTTTTTTTGATTGATAGCTAACACCTATATCCCGAAATTATAACATTTTTTGTTTTTGCCATTAGCTTGAAAATTCTTTAAAAATTTTTAGCAATGTGGTTAATTACATCAAATTCAAATCTCTGTTTTGGGTTGGTTTCTCCATAAATATTAAATGTTACTGTTGGTTCTTCACCCATTGCTTGAACATGATGTATTGTCTGAGATGTTAAGCTGATAATGTCACCTGGAAATAAGTTTATTTCTCCTGTTTTTTCAATTTGATCAGGGAAGTCAGGATTTTCAGTACGTCGCCAAAATGTGTTTTTTTCCTGACCTTTTAATATTGCGATTACTCCCCATGTGCCATGATTATGAATAGTGGAAGTTGTTCCTGGTGCAAATGTTACTGTTTGTACTGTTAAGGGAAATCCTAATTCATCATATAATAATAAAACAGAAATTCCCGTTTTGGCATCAGGTTTTAAAAACTGACTTTGTACCCAATAGGAATTAACAATTAATCGTCTTACTAGCGTTCTTATGGCTGGAAGTTGGGTTGATTCTTCTTCAACATGATTGAGTACATCTTCCACTTGAGTTAAAAAGCGATATAGACGATAATTATCCTGCAATAAATCCCATGATCTTGCTGATTTACAAATTTGATATTCTCCATTTTCTGTAACAAACAAATCTTGACCTTGCATAATTTATGAACGTTTAATCATCTGTTTCTGGTGGACGAGTTAAAATATCGAGAAGAATACCAGCACCAAAATCATTTTTGTGATTAATTTCTGTAATTCTGCTACTAATTTCCTTGGCTTGATCTATTTTTCCTAGTTTAGCTAATACCAAACCAGCAGCAGCATAAGCATTCAAATACAATCTGATTTGGGGTTCTTCTTGACGTTTGATTAGGATAGGTTTAAGTTCTTCCCAATTATCAGGTAGATTTTCTATTTCTTTGATTTTAGCAGTTATTTTCTCTGCCGTTGTCAGTGCTAAACTATAATTATTTTTGTAGTAGAAATATCTATAAGCTGCGACTAAAATATCTGTATTATCTGCTGTTTTAGCCAAAGCTTGCTGCATATATTTTGTAGATTCTTCTGTATTTTCCCAGGTGTTTGCAGCTAATATTAATAATTCTTTGATATCATCTGCAACATCAAACCATGAAAATCTATTTGTATCTGTTTCCATAATAGTTAATTGCTAGAAATTTTTGCGGGAATTATGATAATTTTTTAGATAAGAATATGAGTAATTCATAATTGGGAATTACTCACAATCCATTTTTACAAAATATTGAGAAGATAGACCAAAGTAAAGAGAATAATCCAAATAATATCAACAAAGTGCCAGTAAATTTCCGCCATTTCTATGCCAGTATGTTTAGTAGCAGAATAATGATCACGACGGAAAGAACGCCATAGGACACCTAAAATTAATAACAGTCCTACAAAGACGTGCAAGCCATGAAAACCTGTCATTAAATAAAAGCAATTCGAGAAAACATTAGTAGTGAATCCATAACCTAAATTCATGTATTCATAAACTTGACCTGCTAGGAATACAGCACCCATAATGGCCGTGATAAAATACCAAAACCGCATCCAACCTACACTATTTCTTTTAATTGCCATATCACCAAAATGAATGACAAAACTGCTAGAAACGAGGATGATAGTGTTAATAGCGGGGATAAATAATTCTACTTCTGTGCCTTGGGGTGGCCAAACTGCTGTCGTCCCTTTAAAAAACAAATAGGTGGCGAAAAATCCGCCAAACATTAAAGATTCAGAAGCGAGAAATGTGATTAAACCCCACACTCGTAAATCTGGATGTTCTCCGTTGCTATGATCTTCACTGGGTGTAATTGCAGTCATATTATTTTCCTAATGATCAATAGATGTTGGGTTGATGTAAAAAACCCAACTTTTTGCGAGGTTTGTTGGGTTGCGCTATCGCTTCACCCAACCTACAATTTCTCTTAACTTAATACTTGTGTAACCGACGATTGATCATGGTGTCCGTAGTCATAGGGTCCATGGGTAACAACTGGTAGAACTTCCCAGTTTTCAATAATGGGTGGGGAACTGGTTGTCCATTCTAAAGTTAAACTTTCCCAGGGGTTGTCACCAGCAATTTCGCCTTTTTGCCAACTGTAAATGGCGTTTAAAGCGAAGGGAATGACGGAAATACCTAAAAGGATTGCGCCAATGGTGCAAAGCTGGTTTAAGCTGGCAAATTGGGGGTCATACATGGCAACTCGGCGGGGCATTCCTTGTAAACCCAGTTTGTGCATGGGTAGAAATGTCAGGTTTGTACCGATGAATGTCAGTATAAAATGAATTCGTCCCCAGGTTTCGTTCATCATTCTCCCGGTGATTTTGGGGAACCAGTGATAGATACCTGCGTAAATCCCAAAGACTGAACCACCAAATAAAACGTAGTGAAAATGACCAA
This sequence comes from Dolichospermum sp., assembly GCA_046070105.1. Lineage (GTDB taxonomy): Bacteria > Cyanobacteriota > Cyanobacteriia > Cyanobacteriales > Nostocaceae > Dolichospermum. The sequence continues at coordinate 57,310 of JBJUHT010000139.1, read as the reverse complement.
CTACGTAATAAGTATCGTGAACGTGAACATCAAAGGGGGCTGTTCCCATGGTGACACCGCTTAAACCGCCCATGACGAACATGGAAAGTAAACCAATAGCAAATAACATGGCGCTGGTAAAGCGGATTTTTCCGCCCCAGAGGGTCGCTACCCAACCGAATATTTTTACACCAGTGGGGACTGCTACTATGAGTGTGGAAATGGTGAAGAACATCCGCATCCATCCAGGTGTACCACTGGTAAACATATGGTGTACCCAAACGAATAAACCAACGACGCAAATAGCAACGGTGGAAAAGGCAATGGCTTTATAACCAAAAATCGGTTTGCGGGCGTGGGTGGGAATAATTTCGGACATAATTCCGAAAATCGGCAGAATCATTAAATAAACTGCCGGGTGGGAATAAAACCAGAATAAATGTTGGTAAATAACGACATTACCACCTGCGTCTGGTTTGAAAAAAGATGTCCCGAAGTTAATATCAAATAACAGCAAGATTAAACCTGCTGCTAATACTGGAGTAGATAAAAGTGCGAGGATGGAAGTTGCTAGAATTGCCCAACAAAATAGGGGAACTTGATCCCATTTCATGCTGGGAACTTTCATCATCAAAATGGTGATGACAAAGTTAATAGAACCTAAAATTGAAGAAGTTCCAACTAAAACAATGGACAAAATCCATAAACTTTGGGCGTTGTTGGCGGTAACTAAACTTAATGGTGGGTAAGCTGTCCAACCAGATTGAGAACCACCAAAGAAAAAACTTAGTAATAGTAATAATCCAGCGACTGGATTTAACCAAAAAGCGATCGCATTTAATTTAGGAAAAGCCATATCTCTAGCACCCATCATTAAGGGAACTAGATAGTTACCAAATCCACCAATGGCACTGGGTACAATCCATAGGAAAATCATGATTGTTCCATGATTTGTCATGAAGGCATTGTAGAGATTTGGATCAATAAAATCTGAGTCTGGTGTGGCTAATTCTGTGCGAATTGCGATCGCCATTAACCCACCAATGAGATAGAATACAAAGGCTGTCACTAAGTATTGAATACCAATAACTTTGTGATCGGTATTAAATGTAAAATAATCTCTAACTTTCCACGCTGTGGGATGAGAACTATGAGTATTTAGCAGCGTTGGTGCTTGATTTTCATTGGGTGGAGGATTAACTGGAAAATCTACTTGTGTCATATTTTTGTTGGTTGTCTTTTGTCAGGTTTCAGTTATTAGCTAATAATTAGTAACGACTGAACTTTAGATTTTAAACTTCGATTTTGATGATTCAATATCCAAAATTTTAGACAAGAATCAATCTCAAATCCAAAATCTAAAATTGATGGGCTAATGACTCAAGATTTGCGGGAGTTACATCTAAATTCTGAGTGTAGGGGGCTAGAAATTCTGATGGGGATAAATTCTCTAAATTCACAGCCACTGCATGATTCATTTTTTGATGTTCAGCAATTTGATTTTCACTCATCCAAGCATCAAAATCTTCTCGTTCATGAACAATTACCTGTGTCCGCATTGAACCATGATAACCACCACATAATTCTGTACAAACTACTGGATAAGTACCAGTTTTTGTAGCTGTAAATCGCAGTTGAGTAGGAACACCAGGAATAGCATCTTGTTTGAGACGAAATTGGGGAACCCAAAAAGAGTGAATTACATCATCTGCGGATAAATTTAATTGGACATCAGTACCCACGGGAACGTGCAATTCTCCAGCAGAAACACCACTTACAGGATAATTAAATAACCACGCAAATTGCATTCCTTTGACATCTACAACTAAATCAGCAGGTTTATTTTTGGTTTGAGGATTTTCACCAATACCAATATTAGTTGTATGACTAACATTCATAACAGTTGTTGACTCATGGTGAGGATGACTACCCACACCAAAACCACCCATTTGGTTATAAATATCAACGCTATAAATGCCTAAAAATATCACAATTACTGTAGGAATTGCTGTCCAGAAAATCTCTAAACTCAAGTTACCTTCTACAGTTACACCATCGGAATTATCTCCTTTTCTTCGTCTGTAGATAACTAGAAACAGCAGAATTGTCCCTTCAACTACTAAAAAAAGGGCTACTGCAATTGTAAACATGATATTGAAAAAACCATCTACCAAAGGCGCTTGTTGCGATGCTGCTTCCGGTAATAAATGATGATTTTGACCAATCCAGATACTGATAGGGGCTATGATCATCCCAGCTAACAGTGTCCACAGCGAAACAGGAACTTTTTGCATAAATGCTACCTGCTTTGTAAACAGTAATAAAACAACAGTCAGTGAAGATAGACTTTGTTTCTATAGATCAATAATTCTCTTTTATAAGGAGAATCATCTTTTGATTTTTCACTATTATTGTTCTAACTTATAACTCGCAAAAAATGGCTAAACTTCCATATTTTTTCATATTGATAACCACAAAATCCCCAACTTATTCAAAAAATTGAGGATCTGAATTGGTTATGTTATGTCAACCATCAAATAAACTTAGAAAAAATAGTAGCAAGTATGATTTTTTAGAAATTAACAATTAATGATTTACGTTTCTGTTTACTTTGAACTTTTTTATTAAATTCTGTAAATATCGAGATTACCCTCTAATTACCTTGCTGAAAAATTTGACAGAAATCATCAGTGTTTTTGAGTTAATCACACTGTCTAAAAATTACCCAAAATTATTGGTCTAAAGTGGTATGACTGTAACAATTCTTGGGACAAATTCGAGAACAAGCTTCACAACCAATACAGTTTTCTGGCTTAATAACAACCATTACTTTCCGTTCAATTTCTTCATCATCTTCATCTTCTACAAATTCACCTTCTTCGTTCAAAGCCATTAAGCCTAAAACTTTATGACCACAAACTTTCATACATCTGCCACAACCAATACATTTATCTTTGTCAATTTCTTGGGCAAATTTAGGAGTCCAAGCACTACCTCCAAAAGTCAATCCTGTTAATGTAGCCATGAATAGAACCTCAGCAATTTTAGCTAGATGTTAGTTAATCCTTTAATCTTCATACTACCCTAATCTTTAATTTTTTCAATCATAAAAATTAACTTTTTTGTCAAATTTTGATGACTTGCTAAATAATATTGTTATTTTTAGTTACTTAATTGTATTAGATAAAAATACTTATTGATCAACTTTTACTGTCTGGTTGGATAAAAAGCTTATTAACCAAGGTTTTTTAAAATCACGTTTAAATTTATTTTCTCAATAAACCTAAGTCAATTAGCCAAAAAATACCTTAATTAATAGAAAGTATTATCAATTATTTCAACTAATTATTAACTTAAATGACTAGCCATTTGCGAATATTTTTTAGTTAGATCAAAAGATGATATTAATGGTATTTATAAATACAAACTCTAGAAAATAATTTACTTTATTTTTGAACCATTTTGGGCATAACTATTCAGGACTTACGCAAAATATCTCTCAAACCCTCTTTTCTTCGTTCTCTTCGTTCCTATGCCTTCGGCACGCTTCGCGAACGTGGTTCATTATTCCGTGACTTGTACGTAAGTCCTACTATTAAAGATGTTCATCAAAAACATTGAGACTAATTCATATAGCCCAGCATAAACATTATCACAATAAATATCTAGGTAAATATTAAGAAATTCCGCCAAGCTCATACTGAACAATCTTATGCAAATCTTTATGAAATTTATAGTTAATGAAGAAGTCATAAAGCCTAACATTGTCAAATATCAATAGCTACAAAATCTGGCTTTATCAACACTATAAGTAATTAACCAGAGAAGAAAAATATCTTTTGGTTATAGAGGTAATTAGGTAGTAAATTATGAATCGAAAAAAGACATTATAGCAGTTCTTATGTATTTAATCTCCTTCGTCCTTTGCTCCTTGGGACGAAACCAAATCTAAATGTAGTTCATTTATCTAAAAATTTCTGGAAGGGGAGACTTGAGCCAAACATCTCAACGATTAAAGTAGGAAGACCTCCTATGCCGCATATAATTCCTAATAACAATTGCGTGGGATGTGACAAATGCCGACCCCTATGTCCTACGGGTGCAATCAAAATCGAAGATGATGAATATTGGGTTGATCCTGTCCTTTGCAATAATTGTGATGGTCATTATTCACAACCACAATGCGTAATTGCTTGTCCAACAAATGCCCCCATACCTATACAGGCAAAAAAGGGAAGATGCAAAATTGAACCACGAGATACTACCAGTTCCGATCTATTTTCTAATGGTAAGAATAATACCTTTTCTTCAGCAATAGTTATCTGGGAAGCTTGTAATCTATTAGCACAAAGGACATCTTTACAATGGGAAAAAAATGCACAAGGTAATTGGCATTACAACCGCTCAGTTAATCAAGGAAAAGGGACAATTTCTTTTCAAATTCACAACCTATTTCCAGTTAATAACCGCACTAATCATAATTTACAAGCAATTGATTATTTAGATATTCGTGCTGCTTGTATTCATCTGATTTTTGCGGCTAAAATCACAGCCTTAGATCAACCTTGGCAAGAAGAATTTACCATTGATGAACGACAAATTGAACAGTATTTGGGCTTGGAAAAACGTAAGGATCTTAGCAAAAGTACCAAACTCGGTTTAATCAAAAATATCGTTTATCAAACTTGTTCTCTGATGGTTTCTATTGACTGGTCGCAACAAGGTAGAGTTCCCAGTTTTGCTATTAAAGATAGTTATCTCTGGAATTTGATAGATACTCAACACCATTTTCAAGAAGATGATCAAGGGTGTAAATATTTGATTGGCCTAACATTTACAATCAAAGCTGGTATTTGGACACAACATTTTCTCAACAAACAAGGATGTAAAGAACGCACTGCATTTTATCAATATGGTAGCCTACCTAAAAGTTTATTGACCACGGTTATGAGTTTATGGCAACAACATGAAGGCGCTGTTAGACTCATGCTTTGGTTATTATTTAAAACTAAAATGGGTAGGGAACAACGCATCACTATTCCTACCTTGCTGCGCGTTGCTTATGGTCAAGAAAAACTAACTCAAGCTTCTAGATATAGGGAAGAGCGAAAACGTCTTCTTAAAGCCTATGAAAATGATTTAGAAGTCCTCAATCATTATGGAATTAAACCATTATTTGATCCTGTCACTTATCCCCCAGAAATTCAACCTTTGTGGGCTAAATTAGTTGATATTCCTGAAGATCCTGATCAGGCTTTAGAATTTTGGATTAATGACGGTAGTGGTGAAAATCGTCTCACCGATAGCGGACCTCGTGGTAAATGGAATCTGCTCTTAAATGCCCGAATTTTAGCTTTTGAACTGCCTCCAGATTGGGAAAAGCATTCAGAATCAGATAAGAAACAACGTCGCACTACTAAAGCTAAAAGCAATCATCAACAAACAGATAATTTACTAGGGGAACAAGTGATAGAAGGACGCAAAAAAATGAATCTTTCCCAACGGGAATTAGCTAAGTTAATGGAAAAAAGTCAAAGCTGGATTCGTGATGTGGAAAAGGGTCGTTTAAAAGCTAAATTAGATGATCAAATGCTCTTGAGACAATTGCTAGATATTCCTTAATTTAAAATAAATCCCTGACTTCTTACAGCACTTACCAATAAGTGGATACAAAATCACCCCTCCCCGCAAGCAGGGAGGGGCTATGATGTACTTTATAACAAAGGAATCTGCTGTAAAGAAGTCGGGGATCTGGATATATTCACAATGATATTTTAACTATAAGTTGCCACTTTTTTAGCTACTAACCAAAGATTAGATACAGCATATTTCATACATACTACTTCTTGTGCAGCATGACAAGAAACTTTCAGGCTTTGTGTTTTTAAATTATCTTTTACCAGTTTGGCTTGGTAAGTGTAGAGTGTACCTGAAGGTTTTTCAAAACTTAACTCACCCAAAATTGTCTGATTATCTAAACTCTTTTCTAGTATCTTACCTGTTACTTTATAATTAAACCAATCCCATCCTAAACGCAGGATAAGTTCTTTTTCTAAAATTTGCAAAGGATTAGGTAATATTCCCCAACCACGATAAATTTTATTGAAGTATTCTATATCCCCACTATGATTAAGAATTAATTGAAAGCCATTTTGATCAAGATTACCATAGTATCTTCCTTGGGGAAAATCTATGGCTGTGGGAGCAAATCTATGACCACCAAAATGGCTGGATCTCCAAATTCTCACCTGATTTAATTGTAAATCAAAACTTTTATTTTCAGCATAATTTTGAGCATGAAAATAAAAAGGATTACCATATCTCGCACAACATTGATCATGGCTACCATGAGTACATATTAATATATCTCTGCTGATGGAGGATTCTATTTCATAATCAGTATTAACTCCTGCTATCCATTTACTAATGACTCCCGCTGCTTTTTCAATATTCGGTAGTTTAAATTCTTGCTTATTGTATCCTTTGATTAGTCCCTTTTGCTGCTGATAAATTAATAAAGTTGTCTCTTTAACTTTATGGGATTGATCATTAGCAATTAGGAGAAAGCAAATGGGCATTTTAGCACGTTTTATTTCTTCTACTAAAATCCGTAAGTTGTCGGGAACCCATTTGGAATTGAAGGCTTCATGGGTCCAAGGTGTAGGACATTCTACTAAAATATAGGTCTGGTAGTTGGTAGCAGTACCAATGATATCTTCTTGTAGTTGTCGTGAATTATCAGCACAAAAAAATTTATTCATTTACGCTTACTCAAGGTGGGATTTTAGGAACAATTGTTAGTAGAAATTTAGGCGGATACTTGATCATATTCTCATTTTTTCAAGTTTTTCCGGTGAAATAAATTCTGTGATCAAAAATGTTATAATTTCCTAAGAGAAATTTTTTTTCATTTTGGGGTGAGAATTTATATAATATTTTTTATACTTTATATCTGTTTTAATTTTTTGTGTTGACTCCTAAATCATGTTTTTCCTGAATTATCTAAATAAAAAATCCTATCTTTTGTCTGTATACCCAAGCATACATTCCCTAACTTTTCAATTATAGCTGAATTTATCCATATTGCAAAATATTCTCAATAATTTTTTGAAAAAATAACATCCCAGAATTCAAGTTTTGACGATGATCTCAAATATACATAAGTTAACAAAACTTTAGCATGACTATGATTGCATTTATAAATGTAATAAATTAGGTTATATATATGTTACAAACATAATTAGTTCAAAAATACTATTAATATTTTAGATTCCGGGCTGTGAAGATGGTTTCCTAATGCAGTACAAAAAAATTATAATTAAGTAATCATGGTGAATGGTTGATAGTTTCTCAACTCCCTATTGTTTAATTATATGACATTAATCTTATCTTTGGATTTTGGCGGCACAAAATTAGCAGCAGCAACAGTTAAGGCTGGTACTAGAGAGTGGTTGTATCATGAATCACGATTTTCTCCTGCAAATGCTGATGCTTTAAGTGATTTAGAAATTATGCGATCGCTCATCAAATCTGTGTTAAAAGGAAATAAACCGGATGCTATTGGTATCAGCTTTGGTGGTCCAGTGGACGCAACGACGGGTTTAGTAAGACTATCTCATCATGTTCCGGGGTGGGAAAATGTTCCCCTCAAACAGCTATTTGAGGAAGATTATAATGTACCTGTGAGTATAGATAATGATGCTAATGTAGCAGCTATTGGTGAATATCGCTTTGGAGCGGGACAAGGGTATGATAGCTTATTTTATATTACTATTAGTACGGGTGTTGGCGGAGGCTGGATAATTAATGGCAAACTGTGGCGAGGTGCATTGGGCATGGCAGGAGAAATTGGTCACATAGTAGTAGATCCTAGAGGTCCATTATGCTTATGTGGCAAACGAGGGTGTGTAGAACGGTTGGCTTCTGGCCCCTACATGGCACAAAATGCGCGAGAAATGCTAGAAAAAGAACTACCCAGCGCTGAGGGTAAAGCCAGGGGAGAAATACTTAGGTATTTGATCGGTAATAATCTGGATTTACTCACGGGAAAAGTCGTCAGTGCTGCCGCATCCTACGGAGATGAAATCGCCCAAGAGGTATTATATAGGGGGGCGTGGGCTTTGGGAGTAGGTATTGGTAATGTAGCCAATCTGATGAATCCCCAACGCTTTGTTTTAGGTGGTGGTGTGACTAAAGCTGGTGATAATTTTTGGGCTGCGGTGCGAAAAGTAGCCAGAGAAACCGCATTACCAGAGGTGAATTTTGAAATTGTCCGGGCATTGTTGGGTGATGATGCCCCTTTATGGGGGGCGGTGGCTTTGGGTCTAGATTTATTAAATTAGGTTTTTTCACGCAGAGTCGCACAGTCGCAGAGAGGAATTGGGTTCTGGTTTAAATGTTGGCCTGTTGTTTTTGATATAGGGACCAGTACAAGCCTTTTTGTTTTAACAACTCTAAGTGTGTTCCCTGTTCGGCGATAATTCCCTTCTCCATGACTAATATTAAATCTGCGCGTTTGAGGGGGGCAAAACGGTGGGCAATTAAAAAAACTGTGCGGTGGGAAGAGACGTTTTTCAGGTTTTTTAAAACTTGTTGTTCGGTTTCACTATCTAAGGCACTGGTGGCTTCATCTAATATGAGAAGAGGTGCAGAAGTGAGAAATAATCTTGCTAATGCAATCCTTTGTCTTTGTCCTCCTGATAATGCTGTACCTCTTTCACCAACGTTGTTTTCGTAACCATAGGGTAATTGACTAATGAAGTCATGGGCTACGGCTAATCTCGCGGCTTCTATAACTTTTTCCGCACTAATATCTGTATTTCCTAAAGTAATGTTTTCCAAGATTGAACCGTTAAATAAAAAGTCTTCTTGGAGAACTACCCCAATTTGTTGTCTTAAAGATGCTAGGTCGGCACTTTTAATATCAAATCCATCAATTAATATCCGCCCTGATTCAATTTGATATAGTCTTTGCAAAAGTTTAGAAAGGGTACTTTTCCCTGAACCACTACGACCAACAATCCCTATAAATTGCCCCGGTTTCACATGAAAAGAAATTCCTTTTAATACTGGTTCGGTGTTAGCTGAATAACGAAAAAATACCTGTTCAAAATTAATTTCTCCTTTCAGGGGTGGTAATACTAAACCTGTTCCTGCTTCGGTTTCTGGGGCTGCATTCAGAATATCACCAATTCTATCTACTGATAATAGCACTTGTTGAAGATTTTGCCACAGTTGTACTAGCCTTAATAAGGGGCTGGTCACTCTTCCTGATAACATTTGAAAGGCGATTAATTGCCCAATGGTAAGTTGATGATCAATGACTAATTTCGCCCCAAACCATAGGATGATTAAGGTGGAAAATTTAGTTAAGAAGTCACCGATATTACTACTAATATTGGATGTAGTGGAAGCTTTAAAACTGGTGCGAATAAAGCGGGCAAATAAGCCTTCCCACCTTTCTCTAGCTATTGGTTCAGCCGCGTGGGCTTTAACTGAATGAATGCCGGTAATTGTCTCTACTAAAAATGATTGACTGTCTGCACTGCGGTTAAAGGTTTCATTTAACCAATTTCGCAAAATTGGTGTGGCAATAATCGTTAAAGTCGCAAATAAAGGTAATACCGCTAGGGCTACAAAGGTCAGGGGAATGTTATAATAAAACATCAATCCCAGGTAAACTATGGCAAAGATACTGTCCAGAATTACTGTTAAAGCTGTACCTGTGAGAAATTGACGAATTTGTTCTAATTCCTGAACTCTAGCAACTGTATCTCCCACTCTCCGTGACTCAAAATAAGCCAATGGTAAACGCATTAAATGGCGAAAAAGTTGGGCTGATAAACTCAAATCTAACCGCCGTGCAGTATGGGTGAATATGAATAGCCGCAGAATACCTAGAATACACTCAAATGTCGCCACTAACAACAGAGCGATCGCCATCACATCTAAGGTGGCTAAACTCTCTTGTACCATGACTTTATCAATGATAACTTGAGTAATTAATGGTGAGGCTAACCCTAATAATTGCAAGGTGAATGAAGCTAATAAAACCTCACTTAATAATCTCCTATATTTCCATACCGCTGGGGTAAACCAACCTAAATTAAATTTCTCTTGTTGGGAAATTAATTCAACTTGCCATAATGTACCATCCCAATAATTTTCTACTACAGATTGAGGTAATTGTTCACAAATATAATCAGGATTTTGGGGATTAGCAATAATCAAATAATTACCTTTCATTTGATATGCTACAACCCAATTTAGTTGACTATTTATTTGATCACTTTTATCATTTTTAATCTGCTGATTTTCTTGATTCCACAACAATAAAGCAGGAAAAGATAATTGGCGTAATTCACTCCAATTATTAATCTGCAATTTCCGCAATACTAACCCTAATTTTTCTGCTGCTTCTACTAGATTTTGTGGCTTTTGTCCCCGCAATTGACGTTGTACCCATTCCAATTGCACAGGATTTTCTAAATGTTGTGCTACCATTGTTAAACAGGCTGCACCCGTATTCTCACTTGCCACAAAGGGATAATGCGAAATTATTAATTGGGTGGGTGTTAAACTAGGTGCAGAAATGCGAGAGTTAGTAACTGGAAAAATATTTTTTTTATCCTCTTTATGCGTTGAATTTTTCCAAAATTCATCAATTTCAGGATTTAAAAACTTTTTCCACACCTCTGAATTCCAACAGACGACTACTACTTCCTTACTAGCAGCTATAGCTTTAAAATTAGTAAATAATTCTTGACGGTCACCAAACCAATTTCCTGTTTGTAAGGTGGCTACAGTTTTATTTTCTCCTTCTTCTCGTAAACGTACTTTACCAGTGATAATTAAAAACTGTTCACCTCCTAGTTCTGGTGACCAAATTTTCTCGCCAAGTTTGTAATTACGAATCTCTGCTTGCTGTTTTAATTCGCTTTGTTCTTCCGCATTTAACCAAGATAGCGGTGGTTGATTCCAGGGTAAATTGTTTAACACATTTATTCGTGAAGATTAATAATTTAAAGTTTTTAATTAACTTGAATTTTGACTGTGAGATTTTGAATTTTCTCCCCTAGCCATTTTTCAAATAATTCATTTTGTAGTGATTGTTTTAATTGGCTATCTTCTAAGGATGCTGGCAGAATTTGTTCTAATCTAAATAAGGCAAAACGCCCTTCTATTTCTATGGGATTTATCAATTTTCCGGGAACAGTTGCATCTACAGCCGCACGTAAAATATCCGGTATGGTCCCCCGACTAATTGGTCCCATCATGCCATTAAATACTTTTTCATCTGCTAATGAATACTCTTTTGCTAATTGTTCAAAACTAGCACCTTCTTCAATTTGAGTTTGCAGTTCTTCTGCTAATTCTCGATTATCAACTAAAATTCGTGAAAGTACAACTCTATCTAAGTAGATCTTTCTTTCAATAAAGTATTCTGGTAATTTCGATTCTGTCACCAATGTTTTCAGTTTTTCTAATTGAAAACTAAAGGTGATAGATGTATGAAAGGTTGTATAATCTGTACCATTATTTATTAGCCATTCTTGAAATTTTTGTGGATCAGTTAGTTGATTTTTTAAGCGAAAATCAATAATTGTCTGTTCAATTAATGTCGAATTAATCTCAATATCTGTCCTGGTATTAATTTCTTGTTCAATTATGTGCTGACGCAGTACATCATTAATAAAATTTCCTAGTCTACCTGATATTTGCAGGTACTTGACTACTTCAGCTAGGGCAATTTCTTGGTTATTTACAGTTAGAAAGGTTGAAGATTCCATGAAGTAATTCTGAAAATAAAACTAAAACATCTAGAAGACTCTCTATTAAATAATAGATAAAACAGTGGCGAATGATATTTAGCAATCATGAAGATTTTATAAATTAAATATATACTTAATTAGTCGGAAATATCTACATTATTTTAACTGATAGGTATTTTAAATCTGTAAGCACGATCACAAAAATAAAATAATCTCGTTGGGTTGACGCGAGTAAACCCAACCTACAGATATTTTGATTTTAGTTAATAATTAAACAAAGATACTTTGGTAAATTAATGCCATCATTATTGCCGAAGTAGCACCAATAAAGGTATTAAAAATATTCACAACTTCATTAGTTAGCCAAGCATATTTAGATTGTAAAGTTGCACCAATGACACTTTCTAAATTTGTAGCTATAAATGCGGCTAGTACACTCCAAATAACACCAATAGGATTAATTAGATTTACACCCCAACTAATCAGAGCGATCGCTATTGATGCTATCATACCAGCTACAGTTCCTTCTAAACTTACCGCCCCTTCTGTACCTCTAGGAACTGGTTGTAATGTGGTAATTAAAAATGTGCTTTTACCATAAGCTTTACCCACTTCACTCGCAGTTGTATCTGATAGTTTGGTGCTAAAACTAGCAACATAACCCAAACATAGTAAATATTTAAAATCAGGTAAAAACAACACTCCTAAAGCACATACAGCCGCTATTAATGCTGAACCCCAAACGTTTTCTGGACCTCTTGCACCACCACGTTTTTCTGCAATTCCTGCCGCTTCTTTTTCCGCTATACCAATGCGCGTTACCCCAGAACCAACAATAAAATAAAATACTACCACTAGATATCCTGGCCAACCTAGTGTTCCCCAAATGATTATTCCTAATAATCCAGCATTCAGTATACCTGCGGGTGTGAGCAATTTTTTGGGAAGAATTGCCACTATTCCTAGTAAAATCGTATTTAAGGCTAATCCCATTAACCAGGGATTTGTCAAATCAATTAAAGATAACATCTGTGATCAATTATGAGTATTTTCAGGTTTTTAATGTGATAAAATTATTTTATCCTCTTTTACCACATTAATATTAAGATTTCTTTCTCCCTGGCTTTTCCATAGCTTGTTGAACTACTTCAATTTTTAATTCTAGGGCTTCGGCAATTTGTTCTACACTCAACCCCATTTTCAAAAGACGAGGTATGGTTTTTACCTTGGTTTCTAGTTCTGTTTCTTCCTTAAGTTCTTGATAAAATCGAGTTTGTTGCCATTGGGTTAATCCAAACATCGCTTCTAACTCCTGACGGCTATAGGTGGAAAACTTATAAATTAGCATCCTTTCTACTAATTCTAAAAGATAACGACTGTTTACTGCATCTAATATATTGATATACAAAACCACTTAACGGTATTGTATAAATAATTGGCAATTATATCAACTAATGAGTAAAGATTTTAATACCGTTAAAACAGAAGTTAAACGCTGGAGAAATTTCACATTCAATGGACAGGTTTATGACTTATCACATTTAGATGTTCACCGCGTTGAATATACTGACGAAACAGACGAAAATAACCCATTCACATACAGGTTTATAGTGACATATAGCTCACACTGCTTCACTGAGAAATCGGAAGACCTTACCAGCGAGGAATTAGAGTTATTGATGTATCACGACCTAAATAAAAAAGAATCCAGACCATTCAACTTTGAGAGATACCACCTCTCAAGGCAATTACCCAGTATTATTAAGTCCCTGGCTGATAAAACAACGTTAGTTTGTCATGCTGGATATAAAAAGTATGCTTCTGTTAAAGTTTTAGATTCCAATGGTATTGAGGTTGATTATTTTGTCGTTTTTACGGTATTTAGAGAAAGTAAGAAGTTGAGGTTACACATACAAAGTGCCTACCCTAAATATGATGGTATAGGTAAAGTAGAAAAAGTTCGCTTTTTCGTTATAGCCAAAAACTTATTGAATAATAAAAAACTACCAACTCCTTAAATAACAAAGGCTCCTAAAGGAGCCTTCGCCAAAAATCAATTTTTGGTATTCAGAACGTCTTTACCGGGATTCCTCGACCACAAGGGTAACGGGATGTCATGTTTAGACTATCTTTTAATGCCTAACTCATGTCTGCTGCATCCTATGTTTCTAATATAGTACATCTTTCTGATTTAGTCAAGTACCTCTTGACAATCTAGACAGTAGCGATACAATAAGCGATCGCAATATTCATAAATAGAAGTATGATAAAGTCTATTTACTGTGACTACTTATCAAGATGGATCATAGCCTAGAAAAAAGTACCAACCTGGATCAATACTGGGTTGATAGAAATGTCGGGCTTTCACAAGAGTATTTATTATTCCGACTAAAAACGATATAATGACAATATTGTTGTCCGTATCAGTAAGAATCTTCCAAACTTTAAATCAACCTACAGAGAAATTAACTAAATCCCACTTTTATTCTCTCACCCACCCCCACCATGAACCAACCTATTTTTCACCTCGCTTTCCCCGTCTCCAATATCCCCCAAACAAAAGCCTATTATGTTGACGGTTTAGGCTGCATACCCGGACGTGAAACCCCCCACGCTTTGATTCTCAACCTCTATGGGCATCAATTAGTAGCCCACGTTACTCAGGATATTTTAATACCTCAAAAGGCAATTTATCCCCGCCATTTTGGACTAATTTTTTCTCAATTAGAGGATTGGCAAGAATTACTAGAAAAGGCAAAAAACAAAGACCTAAAGTTTCGAGAAGCACCGAAAAACCGCTTTCTTGACTCTTTTCTAGAACATCGCACTTTCTTTTTAGAAGACCCTTTTTATAACTTAATGGAATTTAAGTATTATCGTCATCCAGAGGCGATTTTTACTAATGCTGGATTTCAGGAAATTGGTGATAGAATTTAAGGAACTTTATCGCTGGTAAGGAATCATAATTTCTTCACAGAATTAAATAAATAATCCAAATAATTCAGAGATATTACTGACGGTAAATTTATAAATTTACTGCTGATGTTAATGTCTCTGCTACTATTTCTAAACTCCTATTATCTGTTAGCATTAAAGGATGTAATAACACTGGTAAATTTACTTCTTTTCCTATCCCAAGCTGGGAACTTTTAGCAGGTACAATCATCAAATCGTAAGGTGTCCAAATAGATGTAAAATTTATTTTCCTTAACATCTGAACATCGGCATTTAAATCTGCTAAAAAAGGACTATTAGGACGCATTTGCACACATCCTGGCAACCATGAACCATAAGCAATTACTGTTCCTTTATGAGGTGAAGAAATACTAATAAATCGCTTTACTCTTTCTATTCCCCCTAAACGTTGAATATAATAACGACTCACAATTCCACCCATACTAAAACCAACTAAATCCAGTGGTTGTTTTGGTGCAAAAGTATCATTTACATAATTAGCCACCTGTCGCGCTAATTTATCCAGAACCTCAGCACCATTATTCGGGACCAAATCTACTGTATACACGGACAAACCTCTTTGTCTGAGATACAATGCCATTTGATTAAAAACCGCCCCAGTATCGTTAATACCATGCACTAATAAAACGGGATTTTGCTGTTTTGTAGTGATAATTTTCATTTTTTATGATTTTCAAGAATTTCACTCAGTATTATCATGAAGATTATATAGGACTCCTATTTGATTTTTGATAGCTTGCGTAGCGTAGCCATACAGAACTCGGTACATACTGAAATCCTTCTTCCCTGTTCCCTGTTAAGAGTTCCCAGTTAAGAGTTCCCTAACTCAACCGAAAATTCACAGAATCAAACCGGATTCTTATAGAAAATGTGACATGACAGTAAATCTAAATTATTAAGATTTGTTAAAAAATTTCTCATAATGTTATTTGTATATTACAATTTAATAATTAATTTAATTTGTTTTATCTACCAGTTGCAACTGTTGACACCAAAAACCTGAAAATACTGATCAGTATCACGGTTTCCTAAGTGACAAAGAGTAATTTTTATGACTGGCAACAATTAACAGCATCAACCAGGAGTATTTTTTATGGACTTTATCGGTTCTATCACCGGATTATTCGGTAATAAGGGAAACAGCTACTACATGGAACTAAAGGAAGAAACTCAAGAAGCTAATGTTACTCAAGTAGCAACACCAGTAGCATCAGTAACACCAGCACCGACCGCAGTAGCACCAGCAACACCAGCACCGACCGCAGTAGCACCAAAGGCTGAACCCGTTAAAATATCAGTTCCAACTGAAACCAACTTTGCCACTAAGTATCTCATTCCTAAAAATACTCCTCGTCGTCGTCCTGGGGTAAATATGAGTGGCTTTTTAGACATGGCACGTCAAGTGAAAACCCCAGTATAAATACCTGGTAAACTCTTACGCATCTAAATTTGATCATCCTAATAGCTAGATGTTGTGGTGCGGGCATCTTGCCCGCTACAATCATACAAATTAATTGCAAGAGTCATCCTTAGCGGTTCGCATTGCGCCTAATATAGTGGAAACAATCACACAACGCTTTCCTGTGCCACCAGATTTACTAGATAGGGTGATTTTCCCGAGTGGAGGTATCACACCACCAATATCATTAAACCGGACTCGTCTCACACCGTTATTCAATTGTAATGTTGAATTGGGATCTAACTGCACACTGTCATCTAAATTATTCCAGATAGCATTATTGAGATCAAATTCTTTGTGAACAGCCCATTGTAGAATATCATTCTGTGTGCGGAAACTAGCTTGATATTTCACTTTTTCTTTTTTTGCTTGACTTTGGGCTTTCCGCATGGTTTCATAAACTGTGTCTTGGGCAATATTTAAGCGACGAATATTCATAAAACCTGACCAACTTGGTAGGGCGATCGCTGCTAAAATCCCAATAATAGATCCTACTATAATCATTTCTATCAAGGTAAAACCAGCATTCTGATCATCTGGCAATGACTGGACAAGTAACTTTTTAAATTTATGATTAATAGCCAATTTTTGCTCCTTGAACTATCGCATTAGCCGTGGGAAAACAACTTTTTTTATCATTTGTATATTTTATAAGATTTGGATCGCTTTCTCTACGAGCTAGAGCATTACCGCGAATAAATACCTTTGCTGTTGTATTGGCTTTATCTACACAAGCATAAAACCCGGTCATACCATTACTTGGCGTTATTGTTTTTGGTTCTATTGTTGACCATGTAATTGGAGGTATTATGGTATCCGCTGGACAGGTGGCTGGTGGTGGAGAATCTGTGGTTTGATCTACGTAGTCAATTAACACATCAGCCGCATCAGTATAAGCCGTTCCAGATTTCTGCCAATTGTTCATAGCATCTTCTACAGTGTTGTCTTGAGCTATATTAAAGGGATTAAAACCTGGATTAGGACAGTTATCAGCATCAACATACTTTTTAGTATATCCTGAACAAGTTACACCTCCTGTAGTAACTTCCACACCGTCTTTAATTTGCCATCTAGCGATACGAGCAGATTGTGACCAATTTATGTTAGTATCTTTTATTAAATAATAAGCAACTAATGAATATACAAAAGTATCATCTTTTCCTAATGGAGTAGTAATCACCTGACTAACAAAATTCCGTTTCCAAAAAACTAATATAGGAGTTTTATCAGTATCATTTGGGTAACGCAGTTGAGATTTTATTTCGTTAATACCAGCAGCATCATAAATATAAATAGCTTGTTGTAAATCACGGGAAATATAATCCAGTGCTGTTTGGATTTCTTGCTCAGAAGTTATCTTAATTTCCTCATCACTATCTGTGGTTATCATACTAATCATAAACTGTAGTAATAGTGTGATCATTACAGATGACATCGCTAAAGCTACTAACAATTCAGTCAGAGTAAAACCAGCAGATTTATCTAGAAATTTTGAGGCTTTGAACTGATTTTTAAATATAAATTTAAGTATCTTGATCATCATTGTATTGTCCTTTTAAAAATACACTAAGGGCAGATTTTCAAATGTTTCTGATTTAGATTAAATTATCGCACAGTGGGGATTTTACCGACTTTTTATGTGAAAATTGATGGTGAATTTGACTGAATTAACCCAAGCTATAAACCAATTTATTGACAAGGTTGATTATGGAACGCAACCAAAGCGGGAACATAAACTGCCAAAAGTTGTAATACCACTAATCTCAACTGTTTTTTTCAAGACTGGCGCTTGTTTATTAACTAAAACACCACCTGTACTAGACGGTAGAATAGTTTGATCAAAATCCAAGTCTTCTCTATATATTCTCATAGCTAAAAGATAGCCATCACTTGTTTTCGTACCTGCGGGCTTTATTTGAGCCGCTTGAATGTAAAATTCATCAAATGGCATATCTGGATCTGGTTGACAAGTTGAAATTGGATTACAAGCTATGATCGTGCTATCTTTCTTAAAGAAATACAAATCTGTATCTGTTTTTTGAGGAACTGGCATTTCTGTTTCTAGATTTATAGGAGTATTTTGAGTTACTGTAATTACTCTAGTGGGCGCTGAAATTGAATTATTTTCGACACCAAAACTAAATGTCTCAGCAGCTTGAACAGCCTTTTCTAGACCTTTAGACTGCACCCGAACAGCCGTAGACATGACCAAGACTGGTGATATACTAGCCAAGAGAATAGTAATGAAAACTACCCCCACTAGTACCTCAACTATTGTAAAACCAGGGTCACTAGCAGATATAATTTTTGGCTGTAGTTTGATTTTGATCATTGTTTCTCACCTCTTTGTAATTTTGATTTAGGTTTTATTATTGACAGATATCAGGACGTTGTTGTGGATCTTCTATAGCAAATTTACTATTAGAAGTTTCCTTAGCACATAACAAAGTTTGTACCCATGTATCATCTCTGCCAACTTCCCGTAAGTATTCATCCGGTGGTTCGTTCGGTGTGACTGCGAGTTTACTAGCAAATAAGTCGGGTGACTGAAATAACAACCCTACATCGTAACTCCACTGTCTTGTCGGGGGATTATTAAGTATCTGAGGTGGATTTGTCCCTGTAGCATAGGCACTCTTTTTTACCTGTATAAAAGCCCCATTGAGCTTGATTTTCCTACTAGTCCAATTTTCTATAACGCGAACCAAGTTATTTATACCACTATTATCTTGCGTAGGTTTAGCAGGATTGTCACCAGCAGCAATAATCAGATTAAAAGTAGTATCGTTCTTAGCTATTTGTTGGCTACCTATTGCATAACCCAATTCCTTGAAGTCGAAGTCTCCAGAAAGCAAAGTAACAGCATCAGCTAAAATATTCGCAGGTCGCCATTCGTCACCTGTGGTACAATTAGGAAATCTGGAGTCACCAGAACGACAAGCAAAGTTATTATTAAAAGTGGTGCGAGTATAAAAGTTACTCCAATTTTCCGCAAGTGTTTGTGTAAATTCTTCCTGAGTGTGTAAATTAAAATCACCTTTAATATATGCTGGTAAGTTGGTAGCTAAAGTTAATCCCTTTTCCTCTTCTATGTAAGTATTTGTTCGCAACAGGTTCCCGCCATTAATGAGTATAATTGCACTGGGACGGCGTGTCGTGTCATCTACATAATCTACAGGACTTTCAAGTTTTTCAGCGTCTGTGTTAACCGCACTGGTATCTGGTAAAGCATCATCACGAGTCGCGTAAATAATACCGCTATTGGGTAATAAATATTCTGAACCACCAATGGTTGTTGTCCGTAGTTGATTCAAGTCTAAAACTGTAGCGCGAATTTTTTGATTTTCTCTCTGGTCAGAAAAGAAGGTTTCAAAAATCGCACCATGGGGAATAACGGAATTATTAGGACTAAGACTACCATCTAGAATTTGTAGAGCGCAAATCTGAGCATCAATAGCAGACTGCTCTGATATAGTTCTATTTGTTAGTACTTTTGCTAATGCTCTAGCTAGTAATCCCTCATCTATGAAACGTCCATTATCGTACTTTAACTGAGATAGATATGTCAAAGCTGTTGCATAATCACTAACTGTTTTAGTGGGTGCAGGATAAACTATACCCCTATTAGATTTACCTTGAGGACTTTTTTCAATATTAGAAGCATCTGGTAGACTGTTCATGTTTTTGTAGCTACTATTATCAGTAGGATCATAATAACTACTCACACAAGCTATGGGTTTAGGCGTTTGGGCATTGTAGTTAGTAGACTTGTAGTGATAAACTGCTGTAGCTCGCATTTTTAGATAAGGTTTTGCATTTGTATCATCAGACATTCCTTGAGTATCAGGTAATATTGGGTTTGGTGGGTTTGTGCTAATACTACTAAGGGTATCATTTTTTCTCAAATAAACTCCGGCCCCCGTAACAACTCGTAAACCACCCACGGGTCCTGTGGTGCTTGTTGGTACTTTAGCTGCTGCTAATTCCCAGTCTCCATCTCTTTCTGTAGAACCAATATCTGCTAAATTCCGTACTAAGGAGGGTCGTGTGCGAGTTTGCGTAGTACCACTTGGCAAGTCCCATTTAATGCCAGTAATATCTTGGGTATCCTCAATATATGAACCAATAAACTGATTTTTACTTGTATCCCACCTCAGTTCGGGTAAATTGTTACTAACTAGCACTCTATCACCCAATAGTCCTTCTTTTCCGCTATTTTTCTTCAATTCTTTTGGGTCACTGGCTTTGGGTTCTAAGGATGTTCCGCTAATGTTGAGTGATAGATTAGTATAATTAACACCTGTTTTACCGTCTTCTGGGTCCGTAGGATAAACCCAGCTATCAATGGGACGCAGGGCATCAGCAGATCCTTGTAATAATGGGTTAGGATATATTTCTGTAGCACCAAAAGCAACCTCTGTGTAAGGTACACGACGAGTCCGTCTTTTAAAGTAAATTTCTAATTGTTGACGACGGTATTTAGCACGCTCTGTACTGTCAAAAGTTATTCCTAATGCTGTTTCTTTGAGTGCAAGACCGTTTTTAACTTCTGTTGGATCATTAGTACCTGTAGAATCATCAGCAATTCGAGCATCAATTAATTCATTAATCCGCCTTACATAAGCTAGGTTATTATAGGCTGTATCTTTGGGAATATTTGTAACTGATTTTGTTAAATTAACACCAGTAACATTGTCTATTTTACCTTTGTATAAATCAACAGTTGCTCCACCTGTATCACTTCCAGAAGTAAAATTACCCAGTGCTAAATTACCACCAACAATAATTTTGGCATTTTTAGGTTTATAGAAACAAGACTCTTTACTACTAACTTGATATAATCTAAGATTACTAACACTTCCAGCAGCCAGTAAATTACTATTTGTAAAAACCCCACCATTCAAGTTTGTATCCGAATTTAATTCTAGATCATCGTCATAAACAACAGCATTGTTATTTGTTGGTGTTTGTACTCTGTCTTGTTGATACTCTACAGATCCGGCCAGACTGCTGGGGATATCACCATTATATACTTCATAGTTAGTAGTATTGGGAGGAACAGTAATTCTGGCTATAGCGGTATAAACAAAAAAGGCTTTCTTGATTTCATTATCTTGTCTCACCCAACCAGTATTACCTACTACAATGGTATCGGTACTTCCACAATTAGCATTTAATTTCCCTTTGACTACTGGTATATTTCTGGCTTCTAAAGCATTTCTGGCCCTGCTTACGGGTGGAGGTGGAGTTTTAAAATAAATACCGTAGAGGGTATAGCTATCAAATTTCCCGTTGCTGTCAGTATCAACAGGAAACCTCCAAGCTGTTTGTAATTGTAATGGTGGTTTTCCCTGTAAAGATAGTGTTAGTTTAGTTTCATCACCAAATGTATATTTATCTATGTTATTAACAAGAGCATTATACAGTTCATCGTCTGTTGGTGTAGTTTTTGACAGAGTTTTATCCTGCAATAATTTACTAATTTTTGCTTTACCTCTATCAATTGCTGGTGTAGCAATATTGACGACAGAATCATTGACACGGACGTTATTAGCATTTTCCCGTCGGTTAAAAGAACGAGCCATAATAGCTGTGGTCAGTAATACCACTACCAGCGATACCATTAGCACCGTTGGTAAAACAAAACCTGTGTTACTAAGTTTCTGAGTGCGGAAAACATTTCTTAGCAACCAGTTTGATATTCGTTTTGTTGATCTTTTTATCAAAGAACTCCGCAGAAATCTTGTCAGTATCTTAGTTATTTTTTTAATTTTTTGATATTTTTGATACATAAATGCCTTCCTGTGCAATAATTTTTTGGTATTTTTTGGTGATAATTTCAGATAAGTATTGATGTATATTATTTTTTTACTGTTAAATTATCTATTTACAGCAACTTTAATGTACTTGTACCAAACTTTTGTTTTATATTCCTTTCTTCCTTTGCGACTTTGCGCCTTTGCGTGAGACATGAAAATGTGGTTTATTTAGGTTTTTAATATACCATCTTTCCTAGACAAATTTACAAAACTCGTAATTTTTTTCTTTTTCCTCCCTCAAGACGCTAATTCTCGCTGTTAGATTTTCTCTAATTTTGCTACTTTGGGGTCTATGATTTTTTGTCCTAAACTAGCAAATTGAATGGCTAGGGAAACTTTATTTCTTTCTCCAAAAATATGAGTAACTTTACCAATGCCAAATGTTTTGTGTAATACATTATCACCGACTTGCCAATCTTCAAAAGTCCTTTGATTACTAGTATTTAACGATTGTGAATGTGTGAAAACACGGGTGTTTTTATTATTCGTAGTTAAAATTCCTGTTGGTAATTCGTCTAAAAATTGCGATCGCATTGCCGGTTCTCTGGTACCATATAAACGGCGCTCTCTAGCATGGGATAAGAATAAACGCTCTTGAGCGCGAGTGATGCCTACATAACATAATCTACGCTCTTCTTCTAATAATACTGGATCTTGTAATGAACGATAACCCGGAAATAGTCCCTGCTCTAATCCAACTATGAAAACCATGGGAAATTCTAAACCCTTAGAAGCGTGTAAGGTCATGAGCGAAACTACTCTTTGTCCCTCTTTTAAGTTATCTAAATCAGAACTCAGCGCAGCACTTTGTAAAAACGCTTGTAAGGAACTATTTTCACCTTCATTTTCTTCTTGAAATTGCAACATCGCGTTATATAATTCATTAACGTTACTAATTCTGTTATCAGCTTCGTCCGTAGCTTGATTTTGTAATTCTTTGATATAACCAGAGTCTTCTAAAATCCCTTTTAATATGTCTGAACCGCAAACAGTTGTAATTTGTGTTTGATAATTTTGAATCATTGTAGCGAAGTTATTGACAGCTTTTGCTGAACGTCCCGCTAAAGTATTTACTGACGTTTCATCACTAATTATCTCCCATAATGTTGTTCCTAATTGCTGCGAAGCGGCGATTAAAGCGTCCATGGTAGCTTTACCAATTCCTCTGCGAGGTGTATTAATAACTCGCAACAAACTTACAGTGTCTGCTGGATTATTAATAGCTCTTAAATATGCAACAACATCTTTAATTTCTTTGCGGTCATAAAACTTCATTCCTCCTACAACCGTATAAGGAATTTGATACTTAACTAAAAGTTCTTCAAAAGGTCTAGATTGAGCATTGGTTCTATATAAAATTGCAAAATCACCCCAATTTAATTCCGGGTTTTGATTTTCTAAACTGCGAATTTGGTCAATAACAAAAGTTGCTTCAGCTATCTCTTCGTCAGCTTTATAAAAATAAATTGCTTCCCCCGGTTGTCTTGTGGCCTTGAGAATTTTATCAATGCGTTGGGTGTTATTTTCAATTAATTCATTAGCAGCTTGGAGAATGTTTTCACAAGAACGATAATTTTCTTCTAATTTTACCATAGAACGGGTATCATTATCTTCTAAACCATCACCAAAATTCTCCTGAAATTCTAGCAAAATCGTAAAATCTGCCATTCTAAAACTGTAAATTGACTGGTCAGCGTCCCCAACAACAAATACAGAACGATTTTCCCATTTCCATTCACTTTTACGTTTTTCTCCATTGGTAACTAGAAGCTGAATTAAATTATATTGAGTCCGGTTTGTATCTTGATATTCATCAACTAGAATATGACAAAATTTGCGATACCAATAACCTAAAACCTGCTCATTTTGTTGAAATAATCTAGTAGGAATTAAAATCAAATCATCAAAGTCCAAAGCATTATTCTCAGCTAGTTTATCTTGATAGCGGTTATAAACATCAGCAATTACCCTCCCACGATAATTTGGCTGCTCACTTTCAAATTCTCTAGGGGAAAATCCTTGATTTTTAGCATTACTAATAGCGTAACGCACAGACTTAGGTTCAAATTTCTTACTATCTAAATTTAGATCTTTAGTCACAATCTCTTTAATCAAACTTTGGACATCAGATTCATCAAAAATAGAAAAGTTTTTCTCCCATTTTCTTCCTTTTTCATCTCGATATTTCTCAATATCATAACGGAGAATACGAGAAAACAAACTATGAAAAGTTCCACACCACATATCTTTAATAATAGTACGATAAACTTGTGATTTGATCAAAGTCTGTTCATATTCTGTCAATAAATCAAACTTTTTATCATGTTTTGTTATCGCTAATTGTTCAGCAAATATCCTTTGAATTCTTTCCTTCATTTCCCTTGCGGCTTTATTAGTAAATGTCACCGCGAGAATGTTTTCAGGATTAACGCGGTGTTGTAGAATCAAGTTAGCAATACGATAGGTCAACGCACGGGTTTTACCCGAACCAGCACCAGCAACTACTAATAACGGTCCGCAATAGTGTTCTACAGCTTGACGTTGACTAGAATTGAGGTGACTAAGAAAATCAATACTTGTGATCATGAAATATAAAATGATAGGTAGTATAATCTATGATTATTGCACTGCTCAGGAAAATCTTGTTTCTTGTCTATCCCCTAACTGGTAACACAAATGGCGAGATTTTCAGCAAATTCTTGTCATACTTGTTCATAAATCTGGATAAGATAAACCAATAATCTCTGATTTCTCGCCCTTATTAGTGGAGAATTTTCAATTAACAGCCTTTTGGTTGTCAACGTCTAGGTAAAAAACTCAACAATCAAAATCATGGAAATAAAAACACAAGAACCAGAATACCAAGAATCCCAGTCCACAGAAACAACCATCCCCCAAATTAACACCCAAACTGGAAATCTTACCAAACTTCAGCCCCCTATGCAGCCCCAAGAACAATGGCTCAAATATGGACAACAAGTTTCTGGTTTTCTTGGTACATTACCAGATTATGTAGGTAAGTTCTTTGGTCAATATCAGCAACCTATAGTTACTATTGGTTTAGTAGTGACATCTGTGGTCGCAGTTAAGGTACTATTGGCTGTACTAGACGCTCTTAATGATATTCCTTTAGTAGCACCCAGTTTTGAATTAATTGGTATCGCTTACTCTGTGTGGTTTATCTACCGCTATTTACTCAAAGCTTCCAGCAGACAGGAGTTATCTAGTGAAATTACTACCCTCAAATCTCAAGTTGTCGGTAAAAAAACTCCTGAATCTTAATTAACAAGTTTAGACAAATTTAGATACCCGGATTCTTTAATAATTCGGGTATCTTGTTAGGGAACAGGGAACAGGGAACAGGGAACAGGGAACAGGGAACAGGGAACAGGGAACAGGGAACAGGGAACAGGGAACAGGGAACAGGGAACAGGGAACAGGGAACAAAACGCAAAAAGCCGCGAAAAATTTGATTTTTGCTGTTGACAAAGGATTTTAAAAATGTTATAATTATCTTGATAAGGAAGAACTATTTTATTAAGAGTAGGGTGTGTTGGCGACAGCGTAACGCACCATTGGTAGAGGACTTGCGTGTAGCATAGCGATCGCTATAAATGGGCAGCAAGTTCAGAGGAGAGTGAGGTACACTTTGTGCGGGCAAGATGCCCACACCACAAGAGTTTTATTATTAATATCTGTACTTCATAATGTCGAAAACTGCTGTAAAATCCCCCTCCTCATCCTGTACATCCTTTAATCCTGGATATCCTGATTCTGACATCACCCCACAAAGCAACAATTAACGACAAAAAAAGCGCGAAAAATTTGATTTTTGGTGTTGACAAAGGATTTTAAAAATGTTATGATTATCTTGATAAGGAAGAACTATCTTAAATTATTTAAGAGTAGGGTGTGTTAGTAGTAGGTTGGTTTGAGAAAACCCAACATCAAACTAACCTAAATTTAAGGGATAATGGCGGGTTACGCCGTGCTAACCCACCCTACTGGTTTGTTACTTTGTTGGGATATTGTTGGGATATACAAGTTTCCGTTTTCTTTTTCACAGCACTCGTAATACACTAGGAATACTGTCTATAGATTCCATAGCTTGAATTTCTGCTAAAGCTTGTCTAAAGTCCCCTTCTCGGACATCATGGGTGACAACCACAATTTCTGCGAGTTCTCCCTGAAAACCAGTTTGGACTACTGATTCCAAACTTACTCCATAATTACCAAAACAAGTCCCTAATTTCCCAATAACTCCCGCTTGGTCTTTACTCAAAAAGCGCGTGTAAAACCGTGTCACTAACTCAGAAATTGGCGTAATTTGGGAGTAATGTTGATGTCTACAAGCTAGGAGAGGATTTAGTTTATTTGTATTAGTTTTGAGGGTAGCTACCAGACTTAATATATCAGATGATACAGCACTCGCTGTAGCACCAGCACCAGCACCAGGACCGAATAACATCACCTGGCCCATGGGTTCTCCTTCCACAAGGATAGCGTTATAGACACCATTAATACTAGCTAAAGGATGGTTTTGCGGTACTAAAGTAGGATGAACCCTAACTGAAAGTCGGGAATTATCTGTATCTAAGTGTTGGGCTATACCTAGTAATTTAATTACAAACCCTAATTTAGCAGCATAGGTAATATCTGTTTTTGTGACTTGGCGAATTCCTTCGCAATGGACATCTTCTCGATTAATTCGTCCGTCAAACCCTAAAGATGCTAAAATAGCAATTTTATCTCCTGCATCTAAACCATCAACATCAGCAGTGGGGTCAGCTTCAGCATAACCCAATCTCTGAGCATCTGCTAAAACATCATTAAAATCACTACCTTCCGTTTGCATCCGGCTGAGGATGTAGTTGGTTGTACCATTGACAATACCCATGATAGCATTAATCCGGTTAACGCTTAAAGACTGTTTTAAGGGTTGAACCACCGGAATACCACCACCAACAGCCGCTTCTAGCATGACATAGACACCAGCTTGATTCGCAGCAGTAAATATTTCCGCGCCAAATCGAGAAATTACGGCTTTGTTAGCGGTGACAACGTGCTTACCATTGTTAATAGCTGTCAGTATCAGGGTTCTTGCTGGTTCTAATCCTCCCATTAACTCTACAACTATATCCACCGCTGGATCATTAACAATTGACTCTAAATCCGTAGTTATCACCTCTGGAGATAATTCTACAGCACGAGGTTTAGTGAGCGATCGCACCCCCACTCGATATATTTTAATTTCCTGTAACAGTGGGTGACGGCCTAGCTTGTCTTGTAACAGTTGTACTGTGCCCGTCCCTACTGTACCTAATCCGAGTATTCCTAATTTCACAGTCACAGATTTTGCACCCACACTAACTTTATTAGAGAATAACAAAACAATTGTAGGCAGAGCATCAGCCCTACCTACTAATTATCTTCTTTTAATTGTCCAATGACCAATGACTAATAACCAATGACCAATGACCAATGACTAAATTAGTATGTTTCTACGTGCCAGCGGTGGGCTTTTTTCAGGTCTTTTTGGTAATCACTCCAGGTTACACCTTCTTTGGCCGCCGCAGCGCTTAAAGCAGCATCAATGCCATCTTCCATACCACGCAAACCACAGATATAAGTGTGGGTTTGGGAATTTTTAATCAATTGCCACAATTCATCAGCGTGTTCCGCTACACGGTCTTGGATGTACATTCTACCACCTTGGGGGTTATTTTGTTCCCGGCTGATAGCATAGGTGAGACGGAAGTTCTCAGGATATTTCTCTTGCATTGCTTCCAATTCTTCTTTATAAAGAATATTGGGAGATGTCGGTACACCAAATAACAACCAGGAAAATCCTTTAAATTGATACTCTGGGTTAGCTTTTCTTTCTGCATCCTTAAACATCCGCCACAAGTAAGTCCGCATCGGCGCAATACCTGTACCCGTTGCTAACATGATTATATTAGCTTCTGGATCATCGGGCAACAACATTTCTTTCCCAACAGGACCTGTGATTTTGACATCATCACCTGGTTTGATTTTAGTCAGATAGGTAGAACACACACCATAAACTGTTTCACCAGTTTCGGGATGCTTGTACTCTAGCTGACGAACACACAAGGAGATTGTTTTGTCATCTAGATTATCACCGTGACGAGTGGAAGCTATCGAGTAAAGTCTCAGTTTCTCAGGTTTACCGTTTTTATCCAGTCCCGGAGGGATAATACCGATACTTTGACCTTCTAGATACCTTAAATCACCAGTAGATATGTCAAATTTGAGGTGCTGAACAATACCGATTCCGCCCTCTTTCACTAATGTTTCATTAGAGATACACTTACCAATAAACGGAGCGTTAGGACGATAAATGTTCACAGGAACGTCAGCATGGGCATCTTTTTTTGCTTTTGCTTGAGTCATGGTGTTGCCTTTTTTCTCCTTAGCCGGTGATTTAGCAAAGCCTTTCGCCTCACTAGAATTAATCACAGGTGTGACTTTACCATGTTCCTCTTGATTAGCATTCACTTCAGCTTTTACCTCTGTATTAGCTATTAGATCATCTGTTTTCATTTGACGACCGAATTGCTGTAAAGCTGTCACAGGTTGAATACTAACAATTTTACCACCTAAGCGAGTGATCCGTCGCATTTCTTGATTCATGCGGTTGTAAGGTACTCTGATGAATACACTGCCACTTTCACGAATTGGGTAGTTGGTTTGATTAGTTTCTGCACTCTGACGCAGACCTATCACTTCGTAAACGAAGACACGGCTACCTGACTCTATATTGGCAGCACCCTCAACAGCACCTTGATTGTACATTCCTTCTACTACTCCGATATTTACTTAACCGTTTATCAAAAACATCATTCCCATCCTTATGCAAGCTTTAGTTTACCGGATTTTCGGATCACAAAACTGCCCAGATGGGAAAACGACATCATAAATTATGATGCCGGCTCACACTCGCCCAAGACCAGTAGGCATGGCAAAAAACACACCTGTTCACCTTCTAAGTTAGAGGATAAGTCCGGGCGAGAATGTTAATAGTGAATCACTTTAATCTTTTTTTCTCGAACTATATAGTTTTAGGTTGATCAAAAACATTTTACAGCATCTTGATACCGCAAAAACCCCGGCTATGAGGACAAGCCCCTGCATTTGTTAAAATGTCCCTAAGGCATACATTATAACTTTGCTTGGATATTCCCCCAAAACCACTGATCCTATCTTACCATGACAGTGTTCACATACTTCATGATTATAAATTTATAGAGATTTTTTTCGTTTCTGAATTAAGTCCTCAAAAAAATTGTATCATCTGTGGCAAAATATTAGGTAGACAACTGCTCAGGGAACTAGATTCTTTCTCAAGGTAAATCTTGTGCGAGTACACTCCCTTCTGTTAAAATCTAGTGCAACACTAAGATTAAATACTTACCAAGGATAAAATTAGGCTCATTCAGACGAGTAACTGCCATTATTTTACACGTTATCCGTTGAAAGAAATTCATTATTATCCTGGATAGCCAGAATCTGGGAGTGTACCATTGGTGTAAATCCCTACATTCAAAATCTGTTGTGAGAAAAATTCTTGATTGACATTTAGTTTAATTTTAGAGAGGATTTATGACAAGTAAGCCGGAACGTGTGGTATTAATTGGAGTGGCAGGAGACTCTGGATGTGGTAAATCTACGTTCTTACGTCGCTTAATTGATTTATTTGGTGAAGAATTTATGACAGTTATCTGCTTAGATGACTATCATTGCTTAGATCGGAAACAGCGTAAAGAAACAGGCATAACTGCCCTTGACCCAAGAGCAAATAATTTTGACTTGATGTATGAGCAAATTAAAGCTCTTAAAGAGGGTCAAACAATTAATAAGCCTATTTATAACCACGAAACAGGCAATATTGACCCACCAGAAATAATTAAGCCAAACCATGTTATCGTAGTGGAAGGGCTGCATCCTTTATATGATGAACGGGTCAGAGAACTATTGGATTTCAGTGTTTATTTTGATATCAGTGATGAAGTCAAAATCGCCTGGAAAATTCAACGGGATATGGCTGAAAGAGGCCACCGCTACGAAGATGTTCTCGCGCAAATTAATTCTCGGAAACCTGATTTTGAAAAATTTATCGAGCCACAAAGAGAATTTGCGGACGTGGTTCTACAAGTATTACCCACAAACTTGATTAAAAACGATACAGAACGTAAGGTGTTACGGGTACGGATGTTACAACGGGAAGGAAAAGAAGGCTTTGAACCAAGTTACCTATTTGACGAAGGTTCAACAATTCAGTGGACTCCTTGCGGACGTAAACTAACCTGTTCTTACCCAGGTATGCAACTGTACTATGGTTTTGATGTTTACTATGGTCGTTACGTCTCAGTTTTAGAAGTAGACGGTCAATTTGACAACCTTGATGAAGTAATTTACATTGAGACCCATTTAAGCAAAACCTCCACCAAGTATCAAGGTGAGATGACTCATTTATTACTGCAACACCGCGAATACCCCGGTTCTAACAATGGTACTGGTTTATTCCAAGTATTGACAGGTTTGAAAATGCGTGCTGCTTATGAACGTTTAACAGCCAAAGAGGCAGAACTAGCTGTTGGAGTCTAAATAAGACTAAAATAGTTTGGGTCATAACTAGGGGGGGACATTTTAAATTGTTTCCTCCTTTATCAAACTCCTACTCTCCGCGTCTGGATGCCTCTGCGTGAGAAATCATGCTTTAATTCACCAAAGTCCCAAACCGGAAATATTTAAGTGGGGACTAACTCACCAGGACGTAATTTAGACCATTTACCCATTTCAGTTTGGAAACTAAGACAACCAACAACATCCCATTCCATTTCAATTATCTCGCCTTGTGTGCGAATATTAACATTAATGGTGGGTTCGTGAGGATCAAAATCTGGTGTCTCCGTCAGGTGTAACTGTTGGTGCTGGGTTTCTACAGCGTTGTAAGTAACACAGCGGTCTACATAGTGGCAATTCACGCAAATACACATATTAGAACCAACTCTCAAAACCTTTATAATTAATATACCTCATGCCAAAATAATCAGCATTAGTTATTGGGTTGATTTTGATGACAATATCCGCATTAGTTACTTCTCGTCTATCTCCTGAAAATTGGCCTTTTAGTCTGGAATATCTACCACAACCTGTTTATATGGTCGGTGGTGCAGTTCGTGATGGGATTTTGGGTAGAATACGGGAATATATGGATTTGGATTTCATTATCCCATTAAATGCAGTGCAGGTGGCAAAAAAGATTGCTCAACGTTATCAAGCTGGGTTTGTCTTACTTGACGCTGAAAGACAAATTGCGCGTGTCGTGTTTCCACGAGCTACGGTTGATTTTGCTCAACAGGAGGGGGAAAGTCTCATTACTGATTTATATAGGCGAGATTTTACTATTAATGCGATCGCTTTTAATCCCCATACACAAGAAATTATTGATCCTTTTACAGGTTCTAAAGACATAGAATCTGGTATCTTACGTATGATATCACCTGTCAATCTCCAAAATGATCCTTTGCGGTTAATGCGGGCTTATCGTCAAGCTGCTCAACTTGATTTTACTATTGAACCAGTTACTCAGGATACTATTCGCCGCTTTGCAACAAGTATTAACCAAGTAGCAGCGGAAAGAGTACGGGTAGAAATCGGTTATCTACTGGTCAGTGGTCAGGGAACATTTTGGTTAAATACGGCTTGGAAAGACGGTGTTTTGACCCATTTATTTAAAAATGCGACTGATAAAAGTTTTATTAAATTAAATGCGATTGATCAAGCATCTGATTTAATTAGTCAAAAATGGGAGAGGTTAGGACAAGAGTTAACTAATTATGTTCGTAATACTGTCAAAACTTCTTGGTTAAGTATTGCTAAACTTGCTTGTCTTGTTCATTCAAACCCAGAAACCGCTGAAATAGAATTACAAAAACTTACCTACAGTCGAGCGGAAATTCGCGCAGTAACAACCGCATTAAGATTATTTTCAGAAATAAAAGCGGAAAATATGTCTTTGCGGAAACAGTATTTTCTCTTTCGGGAAATGGGAATTTTGTTTCCGGCTGTGTTAGTATTAGCCTTAGCAAATGATATTATAGATCAGGGTACGTTTGCAGAAAGTATGTTTGTTACTTATGAACCTTTAATCAAACGTTATCTTAACCCGAATGACGCGGTTGCACATCCTCTTCCTTTACTCACTGGTAAGGAAATTATGACAGAGTTGGAAATTCCCCCTTCACCACTGGTAGGGGAATTATTAACAGAAGTTGGTGTTGCTCAAGCTGAAGGAAAAATTTCTACAGCAACAGCAGCTATAGAGTTGGTAAAATCTTTAGTTCGGGTTTAAACTAAATTTGATAAATTCTTCTTTGATTCGTTTAATTTGCATGGGGTAAAGAATGGGTTTGATTTGGCAGGCTGATTTTTATCGTATTCCGCTACAAAATGCTAAAGAGGAGATATTATGGGAATTGTTGATTTGTGATCAAACTCGCAGTTTTGAGTATGTAGCGAGTTGTCCCCAATCACAAGCTAATTCTACTTGGGTTACTCAACAATTACAATTAGCAGCTAGGGAAAATCTGCCAGATATTATTCAGGTATTTCGTCCCCAGTCTTTAAGTTTAATAGAAACTGCGGGCAATAATTTAGGTATCAAGGTTGAAGCTACTCGGAGAACTTTGGCTTTAAAACAGTGGTTAGCATTAAAGCAATATCCTGTCATTGTGGATAAACTACCACCAATACCATTACCAGAAAATCTCTGGGGGGAAAAATGGCGTTTGGCGACAATTCTGTCTGGTGATATTCTAGATGAGTTTAGAGAACGGCCAATCCCTATTTTACAAATACCAGAATTTCTGAAAGCGATAAATCTAGGTTTGGCTTCTACAGTTCCTATACCAGGTGTGATTATCTATGGTGGCAGACACTCTATGAGTTTAGCACGTTGGTTACACAAAAGCAATCCTGTTTCCTTAAACTATATCCATGGTACACCTGATGGTTTGATTTTAGAAGCTGGTTTGGCAGATAGATGGATTTTAGCAACTTTTGCAGATAACGAAGTTAGCGCGGCAGGAAAGCTATATGAAGAGCGCAAACAGCTAAGTCAGGGCTTACATTTTTTGTTGGTGCAACCAGATGATTCGGGAATGACTTACACTGGTTTGTGGTTATTGCAGCATGAGGAAAAATAAACGGGTAAAACTGTTTTCCTGGAAATTAAATTACGAAAGTTGTATTTAAAATAACTATTTAATTTATTTAAGTTAGAAACAAATGAGCGAAATTAGTCAGCGTCGGGTTATTATCGGTGATGTACATGGACACTATCAAGGTTTGATGTTACTGTTGAAGCAAATAGAACCCGCATCAACGGATCAACTATATTTTTTGGGAGATTTAATTGATCGTGGTCCGCAAAGTGCGGAGGTAGTAAAGTTTGTTAAAGAAAATGATTACCCTTGTTTACTAGGTAATCATGAGCAGATGTTATTAGAGATAATGACTGGTAAAAATACTCGGTCAGCCAGTATGCAAGGATGGTTATATAATGGAGGACAAGCGACAGTTGCTAGTTATCGGTCTGGGAAAATTCCCCAAGCAGATATAGATTGGTTTGAAAGTTTACCCACATATCTGGATTTGGGAGATTTTTGGTTAACTCATGCAGGTGTTGATCCTTACAAAACCCTATCGGAACAAACACTTAATGATCTCTGCTGGATAAGAGGAGAGTTTCACAGTATGACTCAACCATATTTTCCAGATAAAACAATTGTCGCCGGTCATACTATAACTTTTACCTTACCTGGTGTTGTTCCTGGTAATTTAGCCCAAGGACAGGGGTGGATAGATATTGATACTGGTGCTTATCACCCCTGTAGTGGTTGGTTAACTGGACTAGATATCACAAATAAGTTGGTTTATCAGGCTAATGTGTTTAGTCACTCAGTACGTACTCTACCATGGCAAGACGCAATTACAATCATTGAACCAAGGGAATTAGTAGGTAGTCGTCGTTATAGATAATGAGCCTCGTTTGAGCCTCTTTACCGCAAAAATGCTCTAATTTTAGATTGATAGACCAAATTATCCAAACCCTTATTTTGATTACTTGGTTGCTTATTAATCTGACGCTCAAGAGAGATAATACGATCACTTGTGGCTGGGTGTGTACTTAAAAACGCAGGTACGGAACTACTACTCTGTAACTTTCTCATAAAAGAAATCATAGCTGATTGAGCATAACCAGTGCGGCTGATGTTCGCTAGTCCTCTTTTATCAGCATCAAATTCGTCTTTGCGACTTCGAGGGAGATTTAATGCGAGTTTTACACCAATACCTACGGCTTTATTTTTGTCTAAACCTGCTAGGGTAGCCACACCACTGGTAATGGCTTGTTGTCGGATTTGTTTAATTAAGTGTTTACCTTCAATGTGACCCATTTCATGCGCTAATACACTAGCTAATTCCGCTTCATTATCTGCGGCTTTTAATAAACCTGTATGCACATAAATAAAACCACCAGTAGTCGCAAAAGCATTAATAGCAGCATCTTCGACTACTTGAAAAGTATAAGGGATATTTGGGCGATCGCTATTAGCGGCTAACTGTCTACCTACTTGGTTAATATAGTTATTTAATTCTGAATTATTAGAAATTTTTACTTCTTGCTGTAATTGCTGATTCATCTCCTGACCAAGATTAACTTCCTGACGATCAGATATATTAGATAAGTTGAGTATCTGTACCCCTTGAAATAAAAGCGGTAATAAATCTATGGCTTTACTTGGTAATGGTGTAATCACAGACACAGATAAAGCCACAATTACAGAAATCAACGGATATAAACAGCGTTTTTGCCATAAACGGT
Source organism: Dolichospermum sp. (assembly GCA_046070105.1). Lineage (GTDB taxonomy): Bacteria > Cyanobacteriota > Cyanobacteriia > Cyanobacteriales > Nostocaceae > Dolichospermum. The sequence goes on along the minus strand of JBJUHT010000139.1, from coordinate 22,396 downwards.
AGTTATTCCCAAGTCCTTGCCAGTTAATCATAATCTAGTTAAATGAAATTTGTACCAAAACTTAAAATCAGAGGACGAATTTTCCGGTTAGTAAGTTGCATTTTCCACTTAGGGAACAGCGAAAAGGGAAAAGGTTTTGGGCAACTTTACTTTTCGTTACATATTGCGGTTTTTTCCGTTCACCTACTTACAATTATGCTAAACTATTCCATAACTATAACACTTAATCTACTATCAATTGCGATTCAGTGATCAAGATTGTGGATCATTTGCAAAAAACTTCTTAGTCTTAGTACAATCAATTACCTAGCTGAAAACTTAACTGAAATTTATCCAAAACTGGTTATGGCTATTTTAGATTCCAAAGGTCGCTTGTTTGGTAAAATCAATCTCCTAGACTTAGGTGCTGCATTAGTAATTTTACTAGTGATAGTAGGTATTTTTATTTTTCCTGGTACTTCCGGTTCTGTGGCTCAAGTGGGTGCAAAAACAGTACCAATTGAGGTAGATTTAGTAGTACGCGGCCTCAATGTTCGTGACCCTGAACAATTATTTAAACAAGGATTCACAAATGGTGGTAAAACTAATGTAATTATCCGCAATCAACCCTATGGACAAATTGGGATTAAATCCATTAAAGAGTTAGATAGAATGCTTACTATCCCCCAACCAGACGGTTCTGTCAAGGAATTACCAGACCCTCGCAAAAATAATTTTAGCACGGATTTTATCCTAACTTTACAAGACAAGGCTACAGTCACTAAGGATGGACCTGTTCTAGGTAATAATAAGGTGAAAATCGGTATGACTTTTGAGTTGGAAGGTTTTAACTACAATTTTAATGCCTCTGTAATTGATATTCGTTTACAAGATAAGTAAGATTATGGTTAGCTGTGAAATTTCCTTGATTTTATCCTCTTCTTTAGTAAAAATTTATTAAAAAAGGGCTTTCCAAGATTGCGGATTTAGCAAGGTATAAAAACGATAATTTGACAATTTCGACAATTTTGTAATTAGGTGGGTAAATACTGTGATACAGTCCTGTTCTTCTTGGAAACAATTCTTTCATCAAATTTCTAAAATCAAGACGGGAAAGGGAGAAGGACGCATTTTTAAACATCTCTCTGAACCTGGTTTTTTCCTGGGTTTATTAACAATAATTGTGGCTATTTTGTTATGGAATTGGCAACTATTCTTAGCACTTATTGTTGGTATTGGTGTGATGGTATTTACTTACTTAATACCCAAATTTAATTGGCAATTACACTGGTTAGAAATACGCAGGTTAATTAGTAGTCCTAATATTCGTTTAGCTTATTCTATCACTAGTGGTGGTCTGGCAACTGTGATCACTTACATGGCTTCAGCAATTTGGCTTGATTCCCCTAGTCCTTGGTTGGCTGCTGGTGTTATTATTCAGGGTATGGGGACATTATTAACTTTAATTTTGTTGGTGTGGCAAATATTCACTTTTCAAGAAAGTCAACAGCAAAATTATTTTGATAAGTTGTTAAGCGATTTAACAGAAACAGATCCTTTAAAACGTTTAATTGCTTTGGGTAAGCTAAATAGGTTTGTTTCCCGTCAGCGATTTGACACAGCATTGCAACAAGACGTGATAAAATGCTTGCAAGTTTTCCTGAGTCAAGAAAAAGAGGTAATAATTCGGGAAGCAGCTTTAGACTGTTTACAGAATTTAAATGGGTTACAATTACTAAAACCAATTAATGCCAAAGTTTTTAAACCTATCTCGGTAAAAGCGAAAACTAAAGTGATTATAGATTAATTTTGTGTTTTATGTTTTGAGTAAATGACTCTTATTTTATTCAATTTTGCTGTAATTCTTCTTTTAAGACTTGCTGATAAATTTTAGGTAAAGAACGACTAACGGAATTAGTTTCTATACCATATCCTAAACTTGTCCAAGTCGGGGAAAGTTTTTTTAAAACGTCATTTAGTTTTTGCTGACGTAATAGCGCAGGAATATCCACACCCCAAACCCGCGAGTCATTTAACCAACGGTAAACTACCGTGTCTTGATACTGCGCTTCAAAACTATAATTAGTCCAAAATATCTTCTGTTGAGGTTTTGGGTGATAGCGAGGGGCAATTTGATGCCAAGTTGTGTTAATAATTTGATAGCGGCCAGCAGCAGTGGAACAGTTACCCGTATTTGGTCCAGTAACGATAGTCACGCATTTTTCTGGGTGACGACTCAGATCATGAACTTGTTCACCACCATATAATATAGAGTAGGGACGGTTACTATTGGCTTCACTGGCGGAAATAGTTCGCATTAATGCCCGAATATAAGGATCTCCGCCGCGCATAACTAAAGGAGGCTGTTTCTCAGTAAATACAGGTTCGGGAGATAATTCAATATCCCCATAAATATACCACTGAAACAGATACACAAATCCTAGAAGTGAGGCTAGGGGAGCAATGAGTTTTTCTACACCTTTTAGTTCAAAGCTTTTCAGAATTTAACTCCTTTTAATTAAAAATATTAGAGAAACTTTCAGTAAGCTAAGATAGCATTAGCCATTTTGAAAATCATTAATATAGAAAAATAAACAAGCTTGAATATATACAAAAACAACTTTATGATGACACACAACACAGAATATCAATCTTTGGAAGTACAAAATTCTAGTTTAAGCGTTAATGAAAGCGCATCAGCTAGTGATAATTTATTAACACAAGAGAACATAAGTCACACTAGATTTTATGGTAGTTATCAAAATTGTATGGAAATATATGCAAGCCTGGAGCAGGTAGAGGCGTATTTTAACAATCATGCTTCATGGTTTAGCCGTTGTGCAAAACCTATGAAAGTAAACGCTTTGAGTGAAAATAGTTATGCTTTAGTTGTTGGTAAATTCGGCGCTTTTGGTTATGATGTAGAACCGAAAATTGGTTTACAGTTATCAACCCCTCAAAATCGAGAATACCACATTCGGACTATTCCTTTACCCAATTATCAAGCTCCTGGTTATGAGGTAGATTATAAATCATTAACACGGTTAATAGATGGTGTGGATGGGATTACACGGGTCGAATGGGAATTAGATTTGGTAGTTGAGTTACACTTTCCCAAATTTATTCAGCGATTACCTCATGCCTTAATTCAGTCTACAGGCAATCGCATCCTAAATCAAATTGTGCATCAAATTTCCCGTCGTCTCACACGCCAGGTAAAACAAGACTTTTATCAATCTTTCTCTAAAGATACCACAGTGGAATAGGAAATGGTGCAATGACAGTCAATTGACAATTGGTAATAAACAATTAACAATATATGAGAAGAAATTACCCATTACCAATTACCCATTACCAATTACCAATTACCAATTACCCATTACTTATTACCAATGATAATCTAAGCATTGGTAAGAATTCTCTGGATAATTTCGATACCAGAAAAAGCCTGCCATGCGAAAAGTCCTAAAATAGCGAAATTTAACAATATATGTGTCATCCTCGCCCAATTTGCCCCTTTTTGCATAAACGGAGACAAAGATGCAGAAAAAGCAATTAAACCTGTTATACTCAAACCAGCCAGAAGGTGTGGTCCGACAAATAATTTACCATTATTTATGTAAGTAACAGCCATACCACCAATAGAACCTGCTACCATCAAAGCTAAGATGATAGAACCTATTTGGTGGTGTTTGATAGTATATCGTCCTTTAACTAGCTCTTTCTTTTCTTCTCCCTGAGCATTTCTGGTACGCTGTACTTGTAACCCTAAATATGCAGCATAGAGGGAAAGTGCTAATAGTACCCACATGATAGCTGGGTGAGCAAAATTCAGCCAAAATTTTATTGTTGGAGTCAATTCAAAAGCCATATTTTTACTTCCCTTTATTAAATCTTCATAAAACTTAGCATATTTAGCAGATTTTTATTTTCTTGACTTGGCAATTTTCCCGCCTTACTGAATTAGGATATGAAAGTAATACATTTTAGCTCCTAAACTCTTACTCTGTGCGTCCCTGCGTCTAGACTGTGAAACATAATTCATATACATCTAATAAAATAGGATATAACGAATGATAGAAAATACAGAAAATAAAGATACCACATTACTCAGGGCTGTCAAAAGTGGAAATATCCAAAAGGTATCCGCGCTGCTGGCTTGTGGTGCTAATGTGGATACAACAGATCACCATGGAAATACGGTATTAATGTTAGCCGCAAATCTAGGTTATACGGAAATTGGGCGATCGCTCTTAAATGCTGGTGCTAATATTAACCTAAAAAGTCAAAGATATCAATTAACAGCATTAATGCTGTCCGCTAGTGCTAATCAAATAGATGTTGTCAAGCTATTAATCTCTAGAGGTGCAAATGTTAATGCTACTAATGAAGATGGTAGTACGGCATTAATGATAGCATCATTAAAGGGTTACGTCGAAATCGCAAAAGTATTATTATATGCAGGTGCTGATGTGGGTATTAGCGATAAAGATTATGATACCGCGCTAAAACTTGCAGTTAAACACCAACATCCAGAAATGGTCAGAACATTAACACAAAATAATAATATTGTCAATAAGCAAGATCGCGCAGGTGAGACAGTATTAATGATTGCCGCAGATTTAGAATACTTAGAAATAGTACAGACATTGATCTTCTCCGGGGCAGATGTTAATATCAAAAATGTTGATCATCAAACAGCATTATTAGCAGCGACAGCAACGGGAAATATCAATATTATAACTGCTTTATTAGATGCAGGTGCAGAAATTAATCATCAAGATCAACAAGGGGAAACAGCGTTACATTTAGCCGTTTTGGAAGAATATATTGATGTAGTGAAAATATTACTACAAAGAGGAGCAGATGTAGAAATTAGAAATCATTTGGGAGATACACCTTTACTAATAGCCGCATTCCAGGGATATAGTGATATAGTAGCAGTTTTGCTGGCTGCGGGTGCAGATACAGAAAAGAAAAATTTTGGAGAAGTTGCGCTGACATTAGCAGTATCTCAAGGACATTTCTCCACAGTGAAATTATTACTTGATTATGGTGCCGATATTAACAAATTAGCAGATGATGGTAAAACTGCTTTAGTTAAAGCCATAACCGCGAATTATCCCGAAATATTTGAATTATTACTAGCAAAAGGAGCGAATATAAACTTACAAGACTCTTTGGGAATAACGGCTTTAATGTGGGCTGTAGCTGAAGGTTATAGTCAAGCTGTAGAGATATTAATACAATTTGGGGCAGATGTCAATTTAAAAAATCAGGGTGGTTATACAGCTTTAATGATTGCACAATTTAATCATTATTCGGGTATTAGTAAGATATTAAGAGAAGCTGGAGCATGGGAATAATTTATTTCATTTAAAACTTGGAAATTTAAAACTTAGAAATTTAAAAAAGAGAAACATCAAGATGAAATATTTTTACTTTCTTTCTGCCTTGATGTTTCCTACTGTGCTAGATATGAATAATATATATTTTTTGATTTTGATTTGTAGTATTAAAATTGGCATTTTATAAGTAAAAAAAACTACTTTTACCATCAATACATCCCTCCTAAGTCTGATTTTAGCCATATTTTCAATAGTTAGGAGTAACTATGAAGAAAAAATTAAAATTTTGTCAAAATATCTCGACTCAATTTAGCGTACTAAGTACGGTAGATCCAAAAAAATAAACAATATTAGAATATCTGTGTACTTTTTCAACCCCTATGTCTGCATAACCTCTGCGCTTATTCCATGATTCATGTATAAATTTTACACCATTATATGATCTGATCCTTTGGAAAGGGATAATCTCAGAGCAAAAGATGAAAAAATATTTAACATCTGATGTTATTTAACAAAAATCCTAACTGTGATAAAATAAACAAGAAATATTGCTGCTAACTACAGCAAATGAAAACTTACTACCGAAAATTCAGGTGAAGGCCAAGCAATTATTAAACCAGGTGAGAACCCTATCATCTACAATCTTGAGTAGCGATAAACCATTTTATCGTCGTTTTTGGTTTTGGGCGGGTTTAGGTGTAGGTGGTGGAATGATTGCTTTCCATTACATAATCTTAGAAATAGACAAAAATTTACCAGAGTATTCCGCGCTCAAAGCAGTAGTACGAGAACAAACACTCACTATTAAAGCAGCTGATGGTACTGTGTTACAACAGCAAGGTGAAGCAACTAGAGAGCAGTTACAATTAGAACAAATACCAGATAATCTGAAAAAGGCCTTTATTGCTTCAGAAGACCGAAGATTTAATCAACACAATGGCGTTGATATCCAGGGGATTTTTAGGGCAGTAATCAATAATTTGCGATCGCAAGATGTGGTAGAAGGTGGTAGTACTATTACTCAACAAGTAGCCCGTATTCTTTTCCTCAAACAAGAAAAAACTTTCTGGCGTAAACTCAAAGAAGTGCGGTTAGCCCAAAAAATAGAGCAGCAATTGACAAAAGAGCAAATTCTTGAACGTTATCTTAATCTTGTATATTTAGGCTCTGGTGCTTATGGTGTGGGTGATGCAGCTTGGGTATATTTTAGTAAGTCCGTAGATCAACTTACCTTATCAGAAATGGCCACCTTGGCTGGTTTAGCCCCCGCACCTAACCTTTATGCACCGGATAAAAACCCGCAAGCAGCTACAGAACGACGAAATCTGGTGTTGCAGCGCATGGAAGAAGATGGTATAATTACACCAGTACAAAAACAAGCCGCTGTTCAAGAATCATTAATAGTTAACAGTAACTTACCTAAACGCTGGCAAGTAGATTCCCCCTATTTTACCACTTATATTCAAAAAGAATTACCAAAGCACCTTTCCCCTGATATCTTAGCTAATGGTGGTTTGGTGGTAGAAACTAGTTTAAACCCAATATGGCAAAAAGCCGCAGAAACCGCAGTCACAAAAATCTTGAAAAATGAAGGACGGTGGCAAAAATTTAAAGAAGCGGCTCTGGTGGCCATAGATCCTCGAAACGGCGAAATTCAAGCTATGGTGGGAGGAAAAGACTTCAGTAAAAACCAATTTAATCGCGTTACTCAAGCACAAAGACAACCAGGATCAACCTTTAAAGGATTTGTCTATGCGACAGCGATCGCCACTGGTAAAAACCCCTATGATAGCTATTTAGATGAACCTTTATCAATAGATGGTTATGAGCCTAAAAACTATCATGATAACTTCTTGGGCTGGTTAAATATGAGGGATGCTCTCACTAAATCCGTAAATACAATTGCAGTAAAGGTATTAATAGATGTGGGATTTAAGCCAACCATTCAATTAGCCCATGATATGGGAATTAAATCAGAACTAAGACCTACCTATTCTTTAGCCCTTGGTTCTAATGAAGTCAACTTGTTAGAATTAACTAATGCTTATGGTACATTTGCTAACCAAGGAAATTATACAGCAGCCCATGGGATTCGTCGTATCCTCAACCGCGAAGGAAATGTCATTTGGTCTGCCAAATATGAAACTAAGCAAGTTTTAGATACTGATAGTAGCACCATTATGACTTGGATGTTACGAAATGTTGTCAGGGAGGGAACTGGGGCAGCGGCCGAATTAAATGATAGACAAGTGGCCGGAAAAACAGGAACTTCCGATGAAGCCCGTGATTTATGGTTTATTGGTTATATTCCCCAAGTTGTCACTGGAGTATGGTTAGGGAATGATGATAATACCCCTACCTATGGTAGTAGTGGTAGCGCCGCTTATACCTGGCATGAATTTATGAAAAAAGCAGTAGAGGGAATGCCTGTAGAAAAGTTTCCCAACCTGCCCAAATTAGAAAACCGCAAAGGTACTATTAAAGCTGAACCTATCAAACCTCAAAAAGTTATCCGTAGAGTGATTAATGATAATGATCAAAAATCAGATCGGGATAATACTGAAAATTCTAATTCATCAACAAGAAGGAGACGCAGACGACGCTATTCTCAGGAAGAAAATACAACAGAAAGCACCCCCAGACGCAGAAGACGCTATTCTCAGTCCCAAGATAACACATCTACCCCCTCTCCCAGAAAAAGACGATATCGCAGCCAAAAATCACGCTCTGAAAATTCATCTTCCTCAACAGAGAGTAATTCTGGAGAATCTTCACCACCACAACCTTCCTGGAGAGAAAGACTTAAACCCAATTCTTCACCAGAAAATTAATATTATGTCTTTGAATACAGGAAAGATTTTTCCTGGGGCAGATGTAGGTGATCCGCTCAGTTTATACTTTATGAAGAAGTGTAACCTACATTAAGCGAATATCCTCATGAGTTATTTATTGCTCCAAGTTACAGCCGAAGCAACAGGAAATCACTTTCCCTTAGCTTTCACTTTGGTGTATGTAGTCGGTTTTATCGCTGCTGTCACCATTGGTTCAATTGCCTGGTACAACTCCAAACGTCCCCCAGGTTGGGAGAGTAAAGAGCGTCCTAATATTGTCCCCAAAATTGAGAAGGAATCATAGGAATGACGCAAATTTCACGAAAAATTCAAATTTTTTGATAATTTTTTGTTGCTCTGTAGTCAGGGCTTTAGCCCTGATTTTGTTCCCATAGCGTCTTGAAAAGAGGACTAAAGTCCTCACTACAATTTAGGATCTGATGCCAGTTGCCTAAGTCCTGAATAAATTAAGTAATAGGTGATCCGTAATGGGAAAAGAATATATTACCCATTACCAATTACCCATTACCCATTACCCATTACCCATTACCAATTACCCATTACCAATTACCCATTACCAATTACCCATTACCAATTACCCATTACCAATTACCCATTACCCATTACCAATTACCCATTACCCATTACCAATTACCCATTACCCATTACCCATTACCCATTACCTAATTCTGCACGTCAACACAACGACGGTAAAGCTTTTGAATTTGCTTGAGCAGTGTAGTGTGTGCTGCTTGGTTAGCACTACTAGACTTACTTAACTCTGTCAACTGGGTCAGAAGTCTTGCTTCTTCAATGGCTATATCACCATCACTATAAATCAAGCCACTTATCGCTTCAATTAAATTCTCATAGTCTTCCTGCGTTGGGCGATCGCCCAAATACTCTTTTACCCATTTATAACAGTCCCTGGGCTTAACTGGCACTAATTCATACAACCAAGGCTTAATTTCAGGATCACTAGCTAAACCTTTAGCTTGAGCTATTTCTCGCAAATATTGCCGTTCTTCTGGCTGGATTTTACCATCAATCCAAGCTGCTCCAATCAGGATTTTTACTAGGTTTTTTACATGGGAATTATTAACCATTGCTGCCTCCTCTGGTAGATTTCGGCTTTAATTTAGATTTTATAGTCACTCTTAATATTTACTGAGAATCCTTAGTTTTTCTTAAACGCACCATGAAAAACCCATCCATATCCTGTTGGTGAGGCCAGACTTTCCACCAACCAGGAGTAGTATGATTAAATAATTCAAAAGGGTGTGGCTCTATTTGCCAATGGGGGTTTGCTGCTAAAAATTCCGAAATGACCTGCTCATTCTCCTTTGGGTGTAATGTACAAGTTGCATAAACTAAAACACCTCCAGTCTTGACAAAAGTTGCATTATGTGATAATAATTGCTTCTGTAATTGGCAAAGTTCCTGTACCGAATCAGGGGTTTGTCGCCAACGCGCATCTGCGTGTCTGTGCATAGTTCCCAAACCGGAACAAGGAGCATCAAGTAATACACAGTCAGCAGTTTCAGAGAATTGCGGTAAATTGCGGCTATCTCCTATACAAGTATGAATAGATTGTAAATGCAGACGTTGGGCATTTTCCTTTAATTTGCGTAACCGAGAAGCAGTTTGATCACAAGCCCAAATTTTACCCTCATCTCCCATTAATTCCGCAATATGAGTGGTTTTTCCTCCTGGGGCTGCACAAGTATCAATTACCACATTACCAGGTTTAGGATCAAGCAAATAACCAACTAACTGGGCGCTACTATCTTGGACAGTCCACCAACCTTCACAGAAACCCGGTAAATTTTGAATTGGTCCATTATTACCAACTAAGCGTAAAGATTGGGGTAAATTAGGAATAGATTTAACTAAAATACCAGCCGACTCAAAAGCTGATTTTACCTCTTTTAAAGAACTACGCAGGATATTTATTCTTAAATCAATTGTCGGGGTTTGATTCATCCAAATACACAGTTTTTCTGTTTCTTCAAAACCCAATTGTGATAACCAAACTTCAATGATCCAATTAGGAAAACTGTGTAAAATTCCCAATTTTTCTACGGGATTTTCCGGTAAAATTAGAGGTTCTGAGGACTTTTCTAAAAGTCGCAGATATTGACGTAATAAACCATTCACAAAACCAGTTAAACCAGGAAAACCATTTTCCTTAGCTAATTCAACAGTGGTATTTACAGCCGCAGAAACAGGGATTTTTTGCTGATAACGCAGTTGATAAAAACCGAGATGTAAAATTGTGCGGAGATCCTTTGGTTGTTGGTTTTTCTTAGTAGCAAGTTGGTCAATAATAGCATCTAAAGTGCGTTTTCTTCTCACACTACCATAGACTAATTCTGTCATTAACCGGCGATCGTTGTCCGGTAACTTAAACTTTTGTAATACCCGGTCTAGAGCAACATCAGTATAAGCTCCTTTATGAACTTCTTTGAGAGCGATAAAAGCTACTTGTCGGGGGTTAGTCATGAGATAAAATCAATAGGACTGACTTAGGTATAAAAAACATCAAATAGTAAGATATCAACTCAATTCTCCTATTCATAATATTGCGGAAATAAAGAACATAATTTCATGCCTTCAAACAAGGCAATGTGAGCGATAATTTTCTGGATTAAGGGTTGAGAATATTTTTTAATTAACCCAGTTATTGTTCAGAAAAGTGGGTTGGGTTGATTTTTGTTACCCAACATTGATAGATTAATAGGTTTTTGTTGGGTTGCGCTATCGCTTAACCTAACCTCCGAAAACTTATTTACCATCCCCAAGTACCAGGTTCTCCTTTAAATGGTCCAACAATATCACTGGTTATCCATCCTCCATAAAAATTACCAACTTGAGGTATAACTAACTCATCATTAACATAACAAGCATCCATTAAACCAGGGTAAAAACTATAATGTTCTTGAAGTGATTTAAAGTTAGGAGTAGATTGAATATATTTCCAAGCTGCATTATTTACATATTTATCACCAATGGAAATATCATAATATTCACAAATACCTTTCCATTCACACATACTTTTTTTAGCTGTTGCTATTAAATATTCTGTTTTAATATCTTCAGCAGGAATATAATAACCTGGAGGATGACTAGTTTCTAATACTCTTTTTGCTTGGGTTGTTTCTGCTAAAACAATCCCATTACAAATAACTTTGAGATGTTTGTCGGTATCTTGTAAAATAGCAGGACGAGGATAATTCCAAACAGATTCTTGTCCTGGTTGTGGGGTAATAGGTTGTGGTTTCATGGTTAGTTAATGAATGAGTTTGATTACTATAATAAATTCATTGTATCACTTATTTACAAGTTTTCTAATATTTAGTTCACTAAAAATAGTATTAATTTTACATTCTAATGCAGTTACGGGAAACATAATTCCGGTTTTTTTATGAATAGGATTTAGAGTATTAAATACTCTGTCCCAAAAACCATTAATACCATAATTACCATTAAAATCTGTATGATGTAAATCGTGAAAATTTGAAGTAATAAAAAACATTGATAATGAACTATGACCTTCTAAATTATAAATGTTACCAATTAAAGTCCATGCACAAAGTTGAGTAATATCATATCCAAATATAAAAATAGGTAACGCATCTGTGATAGTAACAATAATATATTCCATTAGGCTTTTATGTCCAGCAACAAAACTGGATGTATCTTGAAAATTATGATGTTTAAGATAAATTTTTAGCAATGGTTTTGTATGAAATAATCTATGAGCTACATAAAAGCAGAAATCAGCAGCAACTATTCTCATAAAAAACCACCCCATATTTACCATTAAACCATTACCTCTATGTACTTCAGGTGCTAAATAAATAATGATTAATGCAGTAATTATAGCTTTTATTTCTCCTGTAAAAATACCTTTTAAGGTGAACTTAGGAAATGATTGTTTTTTCACATTTTTAACTCTTGCTGTGAGTTTTTTAAGTAAATTATCATCCCTTTTAATAACTTTCTCAATGAAAATACCAACAGCATAGAATGAAATACTACCAACCAACCAGTATAATAATACTTGGGTAATAAAATTTAGTTTTTGATTCTTTAATAGGAAATAAAACAACTGTTGGGTAAATGTACAACTAACAGTAATTTTGAGGTAAAACTCCATTTTAAAACAGAAATTAAATAATTTTTGCATTTTGCTAACTCCTAAATTAATTGGATATATCGAGATATATATGAATGATAATTATCAGCATTCAGTATTTTATCAGTAAAAAAATTTCTATTTTCATGACAAATATAATGAATACTGATATTCAACTTATCCAACTTGACACAAAATCAAACCAAACCATCTTTTTTCGTCAGTCCAAGTTTTGACGGTTTTTAATCCTTTGCTGTCTAGTTGTTGTGACATTTTAGCTAAATCAAACTTACGAGAAATCTCTGTTAATATACTTTCTCCCTCTGCAAAATGCACCTTTAAATCTAATATTTGTAAATTAACCCAATGACTTTTTCGACAATGTAAATACATTTCAATTTGATGATCAACGTGATTATAAATTGCTTGGTGTTTAAACAAGTTGAGATCAAAATTACCTTGAAAACGCCAATTCAAATGAGAAAGCATATTCAAATTAAAAGCAGCAGTGACATTTTGACTATCATTATAAGCTGGTTCTAAAATTTCTTTGGGTTTTTGTAAATCAATACCCAATAAAAAATAATCCCCAGGTTGTAAAGTGCGAGAAACTTGATTTAAAAAACCATCACATTCTTCTGAGTTAAAATTCCCTAAAGAACTTCCCAAAAAGAAAACCATTCGAGACTGTAAATAATTTGTTTCCAAATGTACTAATGCTTGTTCGTAAGTTCCTAATAAACCATGAATAGCAATATCAGGATATTTCTCTTGTAACTGTAAAACACTAGTTTTTAGAATACCTCCACTCACATCAATAGGAAGATATCTACAAGAATCAGCAATTTTTTGATAAGCAGTTAATAAAGCTTGAGTTTTTGTAGAACTTCCACTACCCAATTCTATCAACTGACAACAATTTGTAATTTCCACAATTTCATCAGCATATTGATTTAAAATCCATGCTTCTGTGCGGGTCGGATAATATTCTGGTAACTCACAAATCTTTTCAAATAATAGAGAACCAGGATCATCATAAAAGTATTTTGCGGGTAAATTTTTTTGTTTTTTACTCAGTCCTTCAATCACATCTTTACCATCAATAGCTAATTCTTGATAATGATGATCTAAAACTGTCAGAACTTGTTGATTTAATGTTTCTAAAACCATGGTAAATGTCCTCAGAAATTAACTGTAAATTAACTATTGACAGTTTTTTCAATCCTTTCAAACTGTCACCTGTAATCTGTCACCTAATCCAAACTTTCAGCAATTCTAAAACCGACGTGCTGATAAAAAAACGGACGAAACCAGTTACGATAACAAGGTAAAGCCATTGTACCATTCGTTGCCCAAGAACCACCCAACATCATAAAATGTTTATTATCAAAAAATGGTGCAGATTGATCTGGATAAAGATCATGGGTTTTAAATCCTGGTAACGGATAAAATGTACTAGATGACCATTCCCAAACATTACCCCGTAAGTCAGAAATACCAGATTGATTATTTTCTGCAAACATTCCTACAGGAGTTGGGGAAATAAATTGTAAGTTGAGATTGTAGTTATTTGATAACCTAGAATCTTCAGATATTTTCAAAGCTTGATTCCATTCTGCTTCTGTCATCAAACGAATATTACCACCTTTCCAGCGACAGTAAGCCATTGCTTCATAATAGTTTACCTCCACTGGCCAATCTAATGGTAAATCCATTTCATCAAATACGGCACGATAACGATATTGATCATTATTTACTAATATCCAAAACTTAGGATATTCTACATTATATGATTCTTTCCATTGCCAAGATTCCACATTCCAATAATCTGGATTTTCATAACCTCCACCTTGAACAAATTCTAAAAATTCGCCATTGGTAATTAAATTTTCACTGGCTAAAAATGGTTGAACTTCAACCTCTAAATTACCATATTCACTATCCCAACCAAAAGTTAAATCATCCTGACTCTTTCCTAATTTAACAACACCACCGGCAATTTCTCGCATTTGATTATCAGGAATTTCTCCATTACTGGGGGCATAATTCCATCCTGGAGGACGTTTTAATTTATCAACAGGGAGTTGACGCAATAGCATTGAAGAAGTCTCAAAATGAATGCGACTATGTTCTATTCCCATTAATAAAGCCCAAATAGGATGTTGTTGATCAATGGGTAAATTACAGCTATTATTAATAATAATAGCTGTAATTTCTGACCTAGCTTTGTCTCTATATTCCCAAACTTTTTCAACGTCAGGCCACTTAACTCCTTGAATAGTTTGCTCTAGTTCTGCTGGTGTTTCTGGATCAACACCAATTTCAAATAGAGTTTCATATTGGGGATTAATCCGATTCTTTAATAAACCAACACTAACTAATTTGTTGATATAAAAAACGGCGGAATGTCCCAGATAGAAAATTAATTTATTTCTGAAAGGATCGGGATTTAGATAAAATGTTTTCTCCTCAACTAAACTCTTCATTAGAGTCTCTTCTAGCTCCCAGGAATTTTCAAAATAATTCAGGATAACTGTTGAACTACAATTATCGAGTTGGGGAATATGGGTATCTGTCATTTTATTAGCCTTGGTAATTAATTGCTTGATATAACTTGGATTAACTAAATTATTTTGTTTGAGATTATGTTAACATGATTATGTTCTATTATTTTCTCAATATATAGATAATTTTGTAAGAAAAGTTTACATATTCCATTTACAAAACCCATAACTGAAAGTTAGGATTATATACAATAAAAAAGGGTCAAAAGATGACAGTTACCTCATTATGGATATAGAACAATTTGCTCAATTAATCATTAACGGTATTGCTGTAGGTAGCATTATTGCCCTCGCAGCCGTCGGACTAACTCTTACCTACGGGATTTTACGGCTATCTAATTTTGCCCATGGTGACTTTCTCACTTTAGGTGCTTATCTAACCCTGATTACCAATAGTATAGGTGTAAATATTTGGCTGTCAATGATTTTAGCAGCCTTGGGAACAGTAGGAGGAATGTTACTAGCAGAAAAATTACTGTGGTCAAAAATGCGGTCTATTCGTGCCACCTCCACAAGTCTAATTATCATCTCTATTGGGCTGGCCTTATTCCTCCGCAACGGCATTATTTTTATCTGGGGTGGTAAAAACCAAAACTATAATCTCCCCGTGATATCAGCTTTAGAATTTGGTACATTAAGAGTACCGCAAAATCAATTATTGGTACTGGGATTAGCTATTTTGGCTATTTTATCCCTTCACTACCTACTACAAAATACCAAAGTTGGTAAAGCTATGCGAGCAGTGGCCGACGATTTAGATTTGGCTAGAGTATCGGGTATTAATGTTGATAGAGTAATTCTTTGGACTTGGGTAATTGCTGGTACATTCACTTCCTTGGGAGGTAGTATGTACGGGCTAATTACAGCCGTGCGTCCAAATATGGGTTGGTTTTTAATCTTACCCCTATTCGCTTCTGTAATTTTGGGTGGAATTGGCAATCCTTACGGAGCGATCGCCGCTGCCTTTATAATTGGTATTGTCCAAGAAGTTAGCACCCCTTGGCTAGGTTCACAGTATAAACAAGGTGTAGCCCTATTAATCATGATTTTGGTGCTGCTTATTCGTCCCAAGGGTTTATTCAAAGGCACAATTTAAGCAGCACCAGCCTACTTCTAACTACTAACTATTCAATAATGTGGAAGTAGTAAGCTGCTACCAAAAAGTTCACAGCCAAAAGTAATAAAGCCCAACCAGTACGAAAAGCGTAGGAAGGTTTAGCAGCGGGTTTGCTTTTAGCGGTCATAAGCGGTTCTCCTAATTTCGTGACTTTTTAAGAAATAGCAAACTCACGCGCCAATTTTGCAAATTCTTTAAAAATATTTTTGTTAGGTTGGTCAGTGGTCAGTTGTCCGTTGTCAGTGGTCAGTGGTCGGTGGTCGGTGGTCAGTGGTCAGTGGTCGGTGGTCAGTGGTCAGTGGTCGGTGGTCAGTGGTCAGTGGTCGGTGGTCAGTGGTCAGTGGTCAGTTGTCAGTTGTCAGTTGTCAGTTGTCAGTTGTCAGTTGTCAGTTGTCAGTTGTCAGTTGTCAGTTGTTCGTTGTCAGTTGTCAGTTGTCAGTTGTCAGTTGTCAGTTGTTCGTTGTCAGTTGTTCGTTGTCAGTTGTTCGTTGTCAGTTGTCAGTTGTTCGTTGTTCGTTGTTGGTTGTCAGTTGTCAGTTGTTGGTTGTCAGTTGTCAGTTGTCAGTTGTTGGTTGTCAGTTGTTGGTGGTCAGTTGTTGGTGGTCAGTTGTTGGTGGTCAGTTGTCAGTTGTTGGTGGTCAGTTGTTGGTGGTCAGTTGTCAGTTGTTGGTGGTCAGTTGTCATTGGTCAGTTGTCAGTTGTTGGTGGTCAGTTGTCAGTGGTTGGTAGGAAAAATCTTCTCCTCTGCACCCCTGTCCCCTGTTCCCTGTCCCCTGTCCCCTGTTCCCTGTCCCCTGTTCCCTATTCCCTGTTCCCTATTCCTCCCCAGCGTGGTAGGAACTGCGAACCAACGGACCGGAACGGACATGATTAAACCCCATATCCTTGGCTATAGCACCTAATTCTGTAAATTCCTCCGGTGTCCAATATTTTTGGACCGGCAGATGATCTAAAGAAGGGCGCATATATTGACCAATGGTCAAGCGATCGCACTTTACAAAGCGCAAATCCGCCATTGTCTCAATTAATTCCTCCATTGTTTCTCCGTGACCCACCATCATACCCGACTTTGTAGGAATCTGATCATTAAATTCTTTAACTGTCGCTAATACAGCCAAAGAGCGGTCATATTTTGCCCCTCGGCGCACGGTTGGGGTTAACCTGCGGACTGTTTCTACATTATGGTTAAAACAAGCCGGTTCAGCCTCAATTATCATCTCTAGACTTTGACGTTGGCCAGCTACACCCCCACTACCCCAAAAATCTGATGTTAACACTTCAATTTCAGTTTCCGGGTTCAATTCACGGATAGTCTCCATTGTCTTGACAAAATGACCCGCTCCCCCATCAGCTAAATCATCACGGGCTACAGCAGTTAACACCACATACCGCAATCCTAAAAGCTGTACTGATTCTGCCACTTTTTGGGGTTCCTGTTCATCCACAGCCATGGGGGCATGACCTTTATCTACTTGACAAAAAGCACAGGATCTGGTACAGGTCGGACCCATTAATAAAAAAGTCGCTGTTTTTTGAGCATAGCATTCGCCCCGATTTGGACAACGCCCCTCTTCACAAATTGTATGAATTTGACGCTGCTTAATGATCCGCTGGACAGTAGATATCTCACTAGCTTTACCTAGAGGACGACGTAACCAACTAGGCATGGTTATAATTTCTGACTTGTCAACCTTTTGTGAATAATTCATAATAATATATACTTATCTATCTCGCCAATACCAAGTCTTACTACTTAAACGTCAAAATCAGTTAATTTACAGTTAGTAACTAACACTTGTGTTTATATCAAAAATGATATATACTTATATTCTCTACCTTGCAACAAACCCTAAATATAATCAGTGCATTTAACAATATCCGAATCAATGAGGTTTCAGTAGGATCAGCAGCTATGGCAAATAACAAAATTTTAGTTATTGACGATACCAGCGTTGTGAGAATAAAAATCAGAGAAATGTTACCCCCCGGTTTCGAGGTAATCGAGGCTAACGACGGGTTGCAAGGGTACAATTTGATACTTGAGGAAAAATTCAATTTGATCATACTAGATTTTCTGTTACCGAAAATGAGTGGTTGGGAAATTTTCCAGAATATTCAAGTTAAACCAGAGTTACGGAAAATCCCTTTAGTGATCATGTCAGGCAGTAAGGAAGAAGTGACAGAAAAACTAGTAGAACCATTTGAAGATTTTGAATTTTTGGGTAAACCTTTTGACAAAACCCAACTTATTAACGCGATTAAATCAGCAATAGCCAAGTCTAAAAAGGGTCAGCAAGGCTTAAACCCACCCCAATTTACATCTACTGTCAATAGGGTAGATTCACCCACTGAGATAAAATCATTAAATGATAAAATTGTCAAGATGCAATTAGAAATTGATGGACTAAAAAAACAGGTTAATCAAATTGTCGCTTTTATCAAACAGAAAATCAAGTAAGTAGGTTGGCGTTAAAAATTGTCGTTATGACAAGGGAACTCTTAACTGGGAACAGGTTTTGGGCAACTTTACTTTTCGTTACTTATGTCGGTTTTTTTCCGCTCACCTACTTAGTTTAATATCTTGTAATTATCATTACATAAATTACAGCAGATTCCATTGCTATGAGGTACAAATTTTAATAATAAAACTCTTGTGGGGTGGGCATCTTGCCCGCCCGTGGTGTACCTCATAGTAGAGACATTCCGTAGAACGTCTCTACAAGAGAGCTAGACGTTTATTGTAGATCAGCTTTATTACCCATTATTACTCATTACCGAGAAATAACCTAAAATTGCTGTGGCTCTTGATTGGTAATCACACTAGCTTGTACACTAGTAACCTTTGCTGCTTGTAACATGGGAGTGTTAGTAACAGAACTGTTAACCAAAGTAAACAAAGGATTGGATAAAATTCCAGAGATAGTAGTAGCTATCAAAGTTACTATCAAAGTCACTTGCAAAGGTCTCATTCCTGGTAAGTCCCAACGCACTTGGGGATAATTTTTAACTACCTCGGACATTTCTTGAGGTTCTTTGACCACCATCATCTTAACTACACGAATGTAGTAATAGATAGAAATCACACTAGTAATTAAACCGAGGAGAACTAACCAGTAAAGACCAGCTTGCCAACCTGCCCAAAATAGGTAAATTTTCCCAAAAAACCCAGCTAATGGGGGAATACCACCCAAAGACAGGAGAGAAATACTTAAACCCAGTGTGAGAAGAGGATCTTTTTGATACAAACCAGAGTATTCAGCAATTTGGTCTGTTCCCGTGCGGAGAGAGAATAATACCACACAAGTAAAGCCGCACAAATTCATAAACAGGTATACCAATAGATAGAAAATCATACTGGAATAACCGGCATCAGTTCCGGCAATTAAGCCAATCATCACAAACCCAGCTTGGGCAATAGATGAATAAGCTAACATCCGTTTCATGCTAGTTTGGGCTAGGGCGACAACATTACCCAATACCATACTCAGAACAGCCAAAGCGGTAAAAACAAATCTCCACTCATCAGCTACAATCGGGAAGACAGTAATTAATAAGCGCGTAGCCAGAGCAAGTCCAGCTGCCTTAGAACCAACGGATAAAAAAGCGATTACAGGGGTAGGTGCGCCTTCATAAACGTCCGGTGTCCATTGGTGAAAAGGTGCAGCGGAAATTTTAAAACCAATACCCGCAATCACGAAAACTAAAGCAATTACTACACCTAGAGACTGACCAACATTTGCTGTGGCTATACCCTGAGCGATCGCACTTAATTCCGTTTGTCCACCTGATAAACCATACAAGAGGGAAACACCATACAAAAATACTGCTGTACTAGAAGCACCAATTAACAGGTATTTCAACGCTGCTTCATTGGAACGAGAGTCACGTTTTGTATAACCTGTCAACAAATAAGAGGAAATACTTAGGGACTCTAGAGAGATGAAAATCATCACCAACTCATTAGCACCAGATAAAAACATTCCTCCCAAAGTCGCAGTCATCAAAATGGCGATAAATTCGGCTAAAGCCGTACCACTTTGTTCAACATAGCGAATTGACATGAATATTGTCACCATCGCCGATAGAGCGATGATACCACGAAATATAATACTCAGGTCATCACCATTAAAACTACCAGTAAAGGCAATGGGGGTAGTTGTATCCCATTGAAAGTATAGAGCGATTATTGCCGCTGTTAAGCCCAGAGTAGCTAGGTATCCTATCCAGCGAGCCGAGCTACGCCCCAAAATCAAATCAACAATCAAAACCCCCAAGAGAGTAATCATGACGATTACCTCTGGTAAAATCGTTCCCGCATTTAACTGGGATGCAAAATTAGCAAAATCCATGAGATGTATAGGTTTTAGCGATTAGCTGACACAAGTTTATTCTATCTATAGTTTTTCACTAAAATTGCATTGATCTTTCTATCTTTAACAGTTGATAATTCTTATAAGTAGGTGGGCGTTAAAAATTGTCGTTGGGGCAAGGGAACTCTTAACAGGGAAGAGGTGACAGGTGACAGGTGACAGGGAACAGGGAACTCTTAACAGGGAACAGGGAATAGGGAACAGGGAATAGGGAACAGGGAATAGGGAACAGGGAATAGGGAACAGGGAATAGGGAACAGGGAATAGGGAACAGGGAACAGGGAACAGGGAACAGGGAACAGGGAACAGGGAATAGGGAATAGGGAATAGGGAACAGGGAACAGGGAAGAGGTTTTCGGCAACTTTACTTTTTGTTACTTATGTCGGTTTTTTTTCGTTCATCTACTTATTGATCATAAGAAGAGATGGCGATCGCCCTAAATTTTTCAAAAAAAACAACACTGTAGGTTGGGTTAAGGAACGCAACCCAACAAGTTAAGCGAGAACGATGTTAATTAATTTTGGCAGGGAATATTGTTTGGTGGAAATGTTGGGTAACATACGTCAACCCAACCTACAAGATCGGCGATTGCACTAAAGTAAACTAGGGATATTTTCGGATTTTTAGTCATCTTGAGATGACTTTTGCTATTAGACAGGGAATTCATTCCCTGGCGGTTTATGGATTTTGCGTAAGACAGCTATAACAGTTTAAGCAATCAAACTGAAATTACTACTAGTGAGGGTGATATCAGAATTACCTAAACGGGCAAATTCAAACACTGTTCCCGTACCCAAAATACTGCCATCTTGGTTATAGAATACACTTCCCGTACCTTGACTAAACACAATACGAGCGTTACTAGCATTGACAAATTCATCATCACTAACAACTGCAAAGTCAGTTAAAGCCTGTCCGACAGTATTAGTAATCGCATTAAATGTAGCTTTACTTAATACAATCTGGTCTAGTCCCAATTCAAATTCGCTAATGTAATCAACGCCTAAAGTAATAGCAAACACACCATCGCTTTGAAACAGATATTGATCATTACCAACTCCTCCCATCAAGATATCATCACCAAGTCCTCCCCAGAGACTATCATTACCAGTGCCACCGTTGAGAATATCATTACCTGCTCCTCCCCAGAGGGTATCATCTCCTCCTAGTCCTTGCAGTTGGTCATTACCACTACCGCCATTTAAGGTATTATTTAGAGCATTACCTGTGAGACGGTCATTTCCTGTACCACCTGTGGCATTTTCGATGACGTTATTAGCAGAGAGAATCAGTTTAAGATTACTATTGACCGTTTGTGAAGTTGCAACACCCAAATTCACATTTACAGCAGCAGTCGTCCCAGTAAAGTCAAGATTATCAATACCCCCTGTTGTTGTTTCCGTAATTGTGTCCGTTCCTAAAGCTGTATTTACTAGGAAACGATAAGTATCATTACCATTGAGACCTGAGAGGGTGTTATTGGCACCGTTACCAGTAATGACGTTATTACCCGCGTTACCTGTACCGTTAATTGCTGTTGTTCCTGTGAGGGTAAGATTTTCTACGTTGGTTGGTAGAGTAGTGGTAGCAGCGGCACTGAGGGTATCGGTAATAGTTGTAGTTACGGTTTGGCTTGTACCCAAGCTGGCATTAGTGGGAGAATTAAGGGTGAGGCTAAAGGTTTCATTAGCTTCATTCAGAGAATCATTGAGAATGGGAATATTGATCACTTGACTGGTAACACCAGGGTTAAAGGTGAGAGTTCCGCTGGTGCTGGTATAGTCTGATCCTGCTATGGCTGTACCGTTAGCAGTGGCATATTGGACGGTAATAGTTTGAGTGCTGGCGTTGGAGAGAGTAACGGTATAAGTAACGTTTTGAGGGTTGGTATTACCTTCAACTATGGTCTGGTTAGCACTGAGGTTAAGATTAGGCAATAAGTCATCATTAGTAATAGTTCCTGTGACAGCAGCAGTTGTCCCAATGGTGTAACCTGTACCAGCAGCTAATGTTAAAGCCACAGTTTCATTACTTTCAACAATTGTATC
>JBJUHT010000138.1:0-8925 GCA_046070105.1 Dolichospermum sp. | reverse complement strand
CGTTGATTAATTGGCCGATGACACAGGGAAGCAGAAAGCAAACCTTTAACATTTTCCATTAAGAAAAAACGAGGTTGAACTTCTTTCACAATGCGAATAAAGTCCATAAATAAACTACCGCGAGGGTCCATTACTGAACCTCTTTTTCCTGCGGTGCTAAATGGTTGACATGGTGGACCACCTGTCACTAAATCAACTTCTCCTGGTTGTAAAGCGCGTCCTAAATTTAATACTCTTCTTCCTTCTTCTAATAATTGTTGAGATGTAACATTTTGTATTTCTCTGGAAATGGCACTTTCTTGTAAAAACGGACGATTAAGAGCTATTGTTTTAACAGCATCACGATCTTTTTCTACTACAGTTACAGTATGAAAACCTGCTTGTTCTAATCCTAAATCTAAACCATAAGCACCTGTAAATAATGAAATAGAAATAGCTTGACCATCTATCACGGTTGTTGCTCCCAAAGAATTGCTAAAGTTAAGTAATTATATAATGAGCAATATAAAACACCTGCTCATGCTAGAATTTACTAGAATAAGTGTATCATTATATTGATTTCATGTCTATAAGTAGTCGTGCAAAATAAATTTCATAGTTAGGAGAGGGAACAAACTCTTAACTGCGAACAGGTAAGGTTTACAGAGATTTTTTATTCAATAAGCTGTTGTGCAATTAATTTTGTCTGGGTATTTATAAGTTAAAGTTATGGCATATCAGAAATGATTAATAGGTTTGCTGATAATATTTATGAATTATATAAGACCGCTTAAAATAGAGAAGACTGGTAAATATTATTTACTAACGTAAGTTGTTAGTTAGGGAAAATGTCTAAATCAGCATATTTAAGATTAAAGGATGAAGAGGATGAAAACAGAAAATTACTCACCAATTACCCATTATCAATTACCCATTACTAGCCTCAACTAGATAAATAGCAACTTGAGTTACTAATGTTTGTACCAACTTCTTGTGTTTATTGACTGACTAACAAGCGACTAAAATCGCAAATAATACATTAACTGAGCGATCGCTTCCCCTGATAATTTTAAGCGTCTTTGAAAATCAAGTAAACTTAGGTAAGGACCTGCTGCCAGTCGGTTTTCTATAACTGTCTGTGCTAGGGATAAATCTACAAAAGGAACTTTCAGTAAACTTTCGACCGTTGCTGTATTGGCATTAATTAGTTGAGGTTTATCTAAGGAATTACTATCGTAATAGTTAAATTCTAACATGGGTTTTAGTGGTTCTAATCGCTGTACTGGTACACCCAAAGCCGCAGCTACATCTTCTAGACAATAAAATACCACACCAGCGCGGGAAAGTTCCACCAGAGAGCGACACTGGTGAATTGACAACCCAGGTAAACGTAACCAATCATCCACAGTCGCTTGATTAGCATCAATTCCCAAGCCCAATTCTGCCGCTATTTGCACTTCTTCACCAGATTGTAAACGATAATAGGGGTCATTGAGCAATTTAACCCGGAGCTTTTGTAATTTCAGGTTGAGGGGTAGCCACCTATTCATATTTTTACAGATATATCGTTTAGTAACGGAGAGAGAGGGATTCGAACCCTCGTATACATTACTGCATAACAGACTTTCCAGGTCTGCGCCTTCAACCACTCGGCCATCTCTCCAGGTTTATTGCTTTACAATCTTACAACAGAATTTTCAAAAAAGCAAGGGCTTTTAAAAAATATTTTTTTCATGACTCTCTGACCTGAAAATGCGGGGTTTTGAACCTATTTCTTTATAATAGACTTTGACACCCCTTGAGCGGAAAAGCTAAAAATCAAAATGGTTCAAACCCACACCATTAAAGTTTATAATCGCCAAACTGGTATATCCCATACCCTGGAAGTTCCCGAAGACCGTTATATTCTACATACTGCTGAACATAACGGGGCTGAACTCCCTTTTTCTTGTCGTAATGGGGCTTGTACAACTTGTGCGGTGAGAGTTGTATCAGGAGAAATTTATCAACCAGAAGCCATTGGTCTTTCCCCTGCTTTACGCCGTCAAGGGTACGCCTTATTATGTGTAAGTTACGCCCGTTCTGATTTAGAAGTAGAAACACAAGACGAAGATGAAGTTTATGAACTTCAATTTGGGCGCTTTTTTGGTAAAGGTAGAGTTAAAGCGGGTTTACCCTTAGATGAGGATTAATACTTTTTCTGTGTTCAAGTTAGCAAATTTCATGGCGAGGACGATCTCTATCGTATTCCGTCTTCGCGTTCCTGCAACAAAAATAAAAATAATTATCTTGTTCAGTTTGTTATTTTTGGTGAGTTGTCAAAGCCAAAATAAATCCGCAACAATTCCCTCTGATGTGAAGTTAGCGCGGGTTATGAGTGGACAAAGTTTGGAAGTGTTGGGAATGGAAACACAACCCAATTTAACCTCTCAAATCCGATTAATTGGTTTGGATGCTCCAGATTTGGGTCAAACTCCTTGGGGGGAGGATGCAAAAAAAACACTAGAAACTTTGATTGGTGGTATAAATCAATCTATAAAACTAGAATTTGACCTAGAAAACAAGGATAAATTTAACCGTACCTTAGCTTATGTATGGAAAAATCAACTATTGTTAAACGAAGAAATTATTAAACAAGGATATGCTTTATTTGTAGCGCGATCGCCTAATAATAAATATAACCAACGTTTGGAATACGCCCAACAATGGGCTAGAATCATGGGGAAAGGTATCTGGAACCCTGATCAACCTATGCGAATCACTCCTGGAGAGTATCGTCGTCTTTATCGTTAAATCCACTGATAACTAACAACTAAAAAATATGCAAATTTTTCTAGATATTGCTACAGAAGCAGCCCTGAATGCAGGTGTAGTTTTACAAGATTATTTAGGTAAGTTAGAAGACACAATCATAGAAAAAGGCCGTCCGGGTGACTTAGTTACTGCTGCTGATAAAGCCTCAGAACAGGTAATTTTAGAAGTCTTGCGTCGTCATTTTCCCCAACATTCAATTTTAGCAGAAGAGTCGGGAAAACTGGGAAATCAAGACCATGATTTTCTCTGGGCTATTGACCCCCTCGATGGTACAACTAATTACGCCCATCAATATCCCTGTTTTGCTGTTTCCATTGGTTTATTGATTCAGGGTGTACCCAAAGTAGGAGTAATTTATGACCCTTTTCGTGATGAATTATTTCGGGCTGGGGCGGGTTTAGGTGCAACCCATAACCGTCGTCCTATTCATGTTTCCCAAACAGCGGAATTAAATAAAAGCATATTGTCCAGTGGATTCGCTTATGACCGTCGAGAAACCGCTGATAATAATTATGCGGAATTTTGTCATCTGACCCATCTTACCCAAGGTGTGCGTCGTGGTGGTGCAGCAGCCTTAGATTTAGCCTATGTAGCCTGTGGACGACTTGATGGTTATTGGGAGAGGGGAATAGCTCCTTGGGATGTTGTGGCTGGGATAATATTGGTTCAGGAAGCGGGAGGAAAGGTCACTGCTTATGATGGGACTCCGATTAAAATTGAATCAGGGAGAATTTTAGCTACTAATGGTCATCTTCATGATAGTCTCAGTCAAGAACTAATAAAAGTTCCCCGTTTAGCTAGTTGGACGTAATTTGTGTTCAGGAATAAATCATTCAATTTTGTTTAAAACCGACTTTTGTATATTAGACAATTTATTGGTATCCCGTATTTTACCTCCCTTAGTCCCACAGGGGGTTTTCATTTTCCAAAATTGCGTTACCGAAGGTGAGCGTAACTATCGCTAGAACCTTTTGACCATCAATATTTTGGGTTGTTTTTGATATTAATTAATCAAAAGTTAGGAAAAAACCGTTGTATTGTATGGTGGAAAAGGGTTTTGGAAAAATGATTTTACAATTTACCTCCGAGAATGAAAACGCCCTGGGGAACAGGGAACAGGTTTTCGGCAACTTTACTTTTTGTTACATATTTCGGTTTTTTTCCGTTCACCTACTTAGTCATCATTTAAAATCTGTGGAAATTCCTTCTTTACCAGAATTTGATCATCATTCAAACCAGCACATTGATCAGGGTTTACAAGAATTACTCAATCGTCTGATCATCAGAATGCAACGAGATGAATTAATTAGACAAACGACAAATCAATTGCGAGAATCTTTAAAGGTTGATCGGGTGGTATTGTATTATTTTTATGGGCAATGGCAAGGACAGGTGACATTTGAGTCATTAAGTGCTGATGAGTATTCGATTCTCGGTTCTACAGGTCCTAGTAATTGTTTTAATCATGAGTATGCAATGATGTATTTGCAAAAACGAGTCCGAGCGATCGCTGATATAGAATTAGAAGCGATTGAGGAATGTCACAGGGAATTTCTGCGTGGTATGCAGGTGCGTGCCAATTTAGTAGTCCCAATTTTAATACCACGAGGATTATGGGGACTATTAGTAGCTCATCACTGTCAAAGTCCGCGTCATTGGACCTTAGCAGATATTGAATTAATGAAAAAGGGAGCGGGAACTTTAGCAACAGATTCTAATATTTTAGAAAGTTAATCACGCAGCAGATTTTTCTTTTGGTCAAAGTTGACGACAAAACATTGCTGGGAATTTTCACTTTAGTAGTAGAATAACAATGTTAAGTTTTATGTGCTGACATTCAGGAAATAAAACAAGACCATACAAAACCTGTAATTTCCGAGCTTCTTTCATAGCTTTTAACAAGACAACAGTCAAGAGAGGATTTCACAAAATGGCATTTACACAACCCCCCTTACCTTTTGCTGCTGACGCTTTAGAGTCTTACGGCATGAAAGCTGAAACCTTTGAGTATCATTACGGTAAACATCATAAAGCTTATGTAGATAATTTGAACAAGCTGGTTGATGGTACAGAGTTAGCTCACAAGTCTTTGGAAGAAGTAATTAAAATCGCTTTTGGTGACTCTGCTAAAGCGGGAATCTTCAACAATGCGGCTCAAGTTTGGAATCACTCTTTTTTCTGGAATTGCTTGAAACCAGCAGGTGGCGGCGCACCTACAGGCGAATTAGCTGCTAAAATTACACAGGATTTTGGTAGCTTTGACAAATTCAAAGAAGAATTTTCAACCGCTGCTGCTACTCAATTCGGTAGTGGTTGGGCTTGGTTGGTTGATGATCATGGCACTCTCAAAGTCATGAAAACAGCAAACGCAGAAAATCCCTTAGCTCATGGTAAAAAAGCACTGCTGACCATTGACGTTTGGGAACACGCATACTACATTGACTTTAAAAATGCTCGTCCTGCATTCATCAAGAATTTCTTAGATAACTTGGTGAACTGGGATTTTGTCGCTGCAAATTTCGCTGCTTAGATTTTAATTGGTAATTGGGTAATGGGTAATTGGTAATTGGTAATTGGTAACTGCATTGCTACTTATTACCCTTTATTCCATACCCAACCCAATGTTATTTAATTTTTTTATTCGTATCAAAATTTCCCAAACTATTTTAGCGGTTTTCGTATGGTCCAAGAAATCTCTCCCCGTTAAAATGAATTAAATGATCTGGTTGGTCTGCTACCCAAACTTCTGTCTCCCAAGCAATTTCAGCTAGATACCGAATCATTTCTTTGCGAGTAGGAAAAGCAGTCATAAAAACTAATCCCTTGCTACTAAATTTAAACAGTTGTTTTAGTTCATTGTGTCGTTTTAAGTTAACAGGACCATGACTGGTTACAGCTTCTATTAAGATTAGCCAGTCTTGTTTTTGATCATAAACAACAACATCTGGCATTTTACCATGAGGATCTAACTCTACTCCCATTTCTCTAAGATTTTGACTTTCATTAATAATAAATTTATCCCCAGCATCACCTAGATAAAGAACCAAACCTCCTGGTGTAAATCTGGGACAAAAATTTTCTAAAATGTCTTTGATTAAATTATTTTGTCCACCTGCTGATAGATAAATTGCTTGTCCATTGGGTAAACTAACGGGAATTGTGGGGATATTTCGAGTTCTATCCTGCAATAAATTCTTGACAGAAATAGCATAATTACGACAAGATTCTTCCCACTGGTCAGAGTTGTATGATTGTATCAGCAAAAGTGCTTCTTGTTGAAGTTGATAACACCATTTAGGGCTATTAATTGGTCGGTTTGGTTGATCTGGATTTTCCACAACTAAACCCATTTGTACAAACTGGTGCATTGTTTGTCTTCTCACAGTTTCTCGTGTATTTGGTGCGTATTGTTTTCCATAATAATCACGAAACCAATCCATCATTTCAGTAATTCTGCGTTTGGGAGTTGTTGCTTGATTCCAAAAAGTTTCCGGTCGAATATCTGCTAATGCAAGTAAGCACAGTGCGGATCTTTCATTCTGCTGTTCTTTTGGTGCAGAAATTTCTTTCAGAATAGTTAGTGCTTCTTGAATACGTTTACTAGCTTGAATCGCGTTTATTGTTTCACTCATAATTGACAGAGTTTTGTGAACAAGTGTATCAAGTTTTTCCTGGTCAAATACAAATTCATCAATTTGGCTTCCCAGTTGCATCAAATCGTCTTGAGATGGATATCTAATTTTACGTAAATCTGTTGCATTGACTTGTGTATTACCACTAAACAGCCGAAAATAGTTATCAAATAAAGTTGAATTGAGAAATGCTGCTAAACCTCTTGCTAGGTGAGGATTCATTCCCTTTCCTTTAGCATGGTAGTAGTTAAGATGATTCTCTATACCCAGCGCGGGTGAGTTTATAGGAGAACAGACAGCAGCAACAATACGACGTTTTTCTTCCTTAGCAGAAAATCGCTTTATTAAAACATACCATCCCGGTTGAATTAACCATTTTTGTGTTTGTTGATTATTTTCAATAGCAATTGACTTACGAGGCTTTTTTGGGGGGAAAAAAATTTTTCCTGGCTTTATAGATTCTGGGTAAATTAGTGGAACGCTTTCCTCATCTAAGTAATTTCTCAAAGCTGATTTAAGACGAAAATCTACAACAGGTCCTGTTGAAACATCTAGACCAATTTCTTCTAAAGTAGCTGAAAATTTACCCATTTGCACTTTTAAAGCATCTTCAAGAGAGTTGGTAATAATATGAATAAACATCTCAGGATCATTTTTTTCAATAATCTCGTTATAGGGAACAAGTCTCTTTTCAGAACAATTATCTAATTCTTTTTCAGAGTTAATACTGATTTCTATAAATTTAGGTTTATTTTCTGTTTTAAGAGCATGAAAAATAATATTTTCTTGTAAAACATTATCTTCTGCAAAAGCTAAGGAGCGACTTTCAAATATATGAATATTTTGAAACGCCATTTTTTCTAAAAAAGCTTTGCGAAAATGCCGGAAATAACTACCATTGCAAAAACTTCTAGGAGTAATTGCAACTATCTCGCCATTTTCAGCAAGTTGTAACATGGACAGCCAAACAAATGCACTATATAAATTTGCAGTTTCAATACCAAGCTTTGACAATATTTTTTTCTCAATTGATTGATTGTTGATCTTTTTGTAAGGTGGATTTATAATTGCATGGGTAAAATTGTGGTAATTTTTAGTAAAAAGCGGTAAATTGGTTTTACCAATACTCTCAATAAAACTTTCATTTCGCAAAGAATAATCTGCTTTTATTCCCTTATTTTTTAAAGCATTACAACATTCTATAAGACATTCTTCTAAACAGGGTAAAAAGGTTTCTTCTACTTCATAGGTTGTAATTAAACAACTCTCAATTTGATCAGCATTTATTAATAATCGCTCTACAAAAGCAGCAGTTAAAGACCCAATACCAGCACCAGGATCTAGTAAACTAATATGACCAGATAAATTGTTAAATTGTTCTGCCATAAATCTCGCAACTGGTGCAGGAGTTAGAAACTGACCTAATTCACTTCTTTGTTTTAAGTTCAATCTTGAAGAAAAATGAAATCTATTTATATCTAGGGAATCTGTCAGGAAATTTGTCATATTATAAATATATAGAAAGTAAAATGTCCAGAAATTATGATAAAATTGAATAATTTGTTATAATTCGTTCAGGGCTTCATTACTCATTAAGAAAATTATGGTAAAAATACCCTTCTCAGCTTCGATAATTCCACCTTTGACAAACGGCGACAAACTCACCCGTTATGAATTTGAACGACGATATAATGCCTCACCACAAATTAAAAAAGCTGAATTAATCGAAGGAATAGTTTATATTATTCCTGCTGCTTTGCGTTTTAGAAGTCATGGACAACCTCATGGTCGGATAACTGGTTGGTTGTTTAGTTATGAAGCCATGACCCCTGGTGTGGCTTTAGGAGTTGAACCCACAGTCCGGCTAGATTTAGATAATGAACCTCAACCTGATGCAGTTTTGATTATTCTACCAGAAGCAGGAGGTCAAACTCGCATCAGCGAGGATGATTATATTGAAGGTGCGCCGGAATTAGTTGTAGAAATTGCTGCTAGTAGTGTAGCTATTGACCTCCATGGCAAAAAACAGGCTTATCGTCGCAATGGTGTGAGAGAATATATTGTTTGGCAAGTTTTAGACCAAAAATTAAGTTGGTTTTCCTTAGAACAAGGTGAATATTTAGAACTATTACCTAATGAAAAAGGAATTTTACAAAGTCGGGTATTTCCAGGTTTATGGTTAGCAGTAAATGAATTATTAACAGGTAATATGCAAATTGTATTGAATGTTTTACAAGCTGGTTTACAGTCTGTTGAACACGCAGATTTTATAGAGAAATTAGGTGATTTGAAAAGC
Source organism: Dolichospermum sp. (assembly GCA_046070105.1). GTDB lineage: Bacteria > Cyanobacteriota > Cyanobacteriia > Cyanobacteriales > Nostocaceae > Dolichospermum. The sequence continues at coordinate 204 of JBJUHT010000138.1, read as the reverse complement.
GATTAGAAATCACGGTTATACATGAGAATTTAAGATACAATAAATTCAATCTCTAACTCTAAACTTGGGTTTAAATTATGATAACTACAATCATTGAACGAGAAGCAGAACCAATTTTAATTAGTGACTTAACCTGGAGAGAATTTAAAGCTGTTGAACAGCTAATTGAGCGCCCAGGGTTAAGGTTATCTTTTTTAGATGGAG
>JBJUHT010000137.1:0-4401 GCA_046070105.1 Dolichospermum sp. | reverse complement strand
ACTCAGTTGCGATACTTACTCCAAGGGCAGCGATCGCCCGACCTGTTGGTATAGTTCTATATATCTTCTTGCTGGCATTTCTCAAGTATATTCTTTCAGGGCGATAGCGAAACGCTGCTGCAAGCAGTTCGCTCGACAATTTTCACTCATTTTCACTTCTGACTATTTTTAGCAATTTCCAAAAAACGGTATCCGAATTTTTTTACATCTTCTTTATTTCTCTGTTGAGCTAAACTTTCCTCTTCTAAATTTACTCCAGCAGGTAGTTTTTCCCACCATTCACCAATTAAATTGGCTAGTTCCTGTGGAGAGTTTCGCTCAAAAAATACACTTCCTGGTGGATCTTGCTCTAAGTGAACTGGAAAATCAGATAAAATCATTTTCTTACCAAGACAACGAGCATCTTCTACAACCGTACTCCAACCTTCAAATAAGGAAGGCTGAATTACAGCTAGGGAATGACGCATCAGTTGAATTTGATCAATTCTAGGAATTAAACCTAGTAGGTAAACCTGATTTGCTAGTCCATAAGTATGAATAGCTTGTAGAATTATATCTATATAATCTGGTTTGCGATGATCATAAATATGCCCTGTGCATACAATTACCGGATAAATAGAACTTTTTTGTAGGATTTTTAAAGATTCTAATACAATTAAATGATTTTTGTGCTGCCAGAACTGATTACTAATTAAAAAAAATCGTTCTGGTAAATTGTATTTTTGCTGTATTGCTACAGTATTTAATTCATACCAATTACTAGGTAAAGAGGTTCTAAACTGTAAAACTTCTGTTTGACATTTGGAATCTGGAAAGAACTTTTGAAAATCGGCTGCTGCTGTCTTACTACTCAATACTACTCTTGAACTCAAATCAGCTATTTGGGCGAATCCTCTGTCACGTCCTTCTACATCTGGTTTTGTGAATAAATCAGGTAAATATTTATGTTGAAAATCATATATCCAAGGGCATCCTTGATATAATAATTTTTCGTTTTTAGGTACTAGATAAGGATAGATGAAATTGAATTTATTCTTATTTAAGAAATCTGAAAAACGAGGATCTGTTTGCTTAAATAAAACTCTTCTTATTTTCCATTTCAAGCGACCAACAAAATTTATCTGTTCTAATTCATTCTCTAGCTTGTAGGCGGCATTTAAATAAGGCTTTAATTGATTTTGAATATCAGGGGCAATATCTTGATTATATAATAAGCAAATTTCAAAAGTTTCCCGTTCTTCATTTGGAAGACTTGATAGTGCCAATATAATATTCTTGATATATTCACTACCACCTATCCAACCAGTTCCACCTTGCATTATCAAACCAATTTTAAATAATTTTTTCATACACCTACCAACTCAGCACGACACCAGTTTACAAAAGTTTTAACTCCCCGTTCTAGCTCAACTGTAGGAGTAAAGCCAATAGATTTTAGCTTAGAAATATCAGCTTGCCAATTAATAGGATTACCAGCAGGTACAAGCCCATCAAATTCTGGTGTAAAATCTTCCTCTAATGAATTTAACACCATTGTTACCAGTTCAGAAATTTTTACCTCTCTGCCTGTACCTAGATTATATACTTCTCCTGCCATTGGTGCAGATTCTAGAATAATGCTTAATGCTTTGGCAATGTCTAAAGCATGGATAAAATCACGGCTTTCTTCTCCTGTACCTTGTAATAACAAAGAACCTTGAGTTATTGCTTTTTGGCAAATGTCCCAGACCACTTGACGACGCAAACCAGGACCATAAGCAGAAAATATTCTCACACTGGCTGTTTCTAATCCATAAACCTTTGTAAATTCGAGACACATTTGCTCACACATTAGTTTATGAAAACCGTAGGGTGAAATAGGGCTAACGATTTGTGTTTCACTTATAGGTAAAGATTGGGGATTACCATATACTGCGGCACTGGAAAGAAAGATAAATTTACATTTAGAAGAATGGAGACGTATTGCATTCAGTAATTCAAAGGTAATTACTGAATTTGTATAAAAGTCTGAGACAGGTTCAGAGACGGATAAGGGAACTGAAGCACGTCCTGCACAATGAATACAAATTGAGGGAGGATGATCTTGTAAAATACCGTGTAAAGCCGAATCAGGTAATCTCAGGCAATGGTATTTTGTTAAGTTCGCTAATGGTGCATTTTCCGGTGGAGATGTACCGATACCAATTACATCCCATCCTTGTTCCGAGAAATAACGGGCAATATAGCGACCAAGAAAACCCGTAACCCCTGTAATTAAAGCAGTTTTTTTGCTATTCATAATGGCTTGACGGCTAAAAATGAATATAAACGACCTGGGGTATCTAATTTTCGAGACAGATACCAAGTATATAATGTTTGTACTTTTTCCAACATAGCTAATTTATTAGCTAATGTTTCTCCAAACCGTTTAGCTAAAGAGTTTTTTAAATGAGTTTGATACTGAGATTTACTCATCGGAAAATAATTAATTACGCTTTCTAAAGGATTAAAAGAACGAATTATTTGCAATTCTGATGAACGAATAGCATCTGTATATTCTTCTAAAAGATAAGCATTTTCTCCACCATAAAGATGATGTAGAGGATGGGAATCTAAAAATATTTGTAAGTCTTCTTTTCGAGAAATAATATGTTCACGAGTAGCAATAAAATAACCACCAGGTTTCAAAACTCTTGCTGCTTCTTGACACAATTGCTTTAAATCTTTGGCATGATGTAATACTGCTCGACCATAAACAATATCAAATGTATTATTAGCAAATGGTAATGTTTCTCCCCATTCCTGTACGATTTGAATAGGTAAATCGGTATTTTTAAATAAATTGCTAATAGCTCCAGCACCTACTAAGTTACTAGAATCTGGTTCTAAAGCAGTGACAGAACATCCAGCTTTTGCAAAGGCATAACTAGAAATTCCCCTACCTGCTCCTATATCTAAAACTTGACCAGGGATTTTTTGCTTCAATAGTTGAGTTACAGCATCCCATTCTTCACTTTGAGCAAACCGTTCAGCCGCAGATTCTAATGGGTCATCATAATAGCAATATCGAACCAGTTCTTTTTGAAGAGGCTGATTTCTTAATGATTGAACTGCTTCTTCCCAAGTTATTAGTTTAGCGTTCATTTTCTGGAATCTCCCGAATTATTCTTGCTGGGTTGCCGGCTACAATTGTCCAAGGTGGAACATCTTTTGTCACAACTGAACCTGCTCCTATAACTGCTCCTTCTCCAATTGTTACTCCTTTTAAAATAATACAGTTAAAACCTATCCAAACTTTGTTAGATATTTTCACTGGTGCTATTTTCACATGAGTCCAATCCTTTTTTCTTTCTAGCCAATCAACAGCATCGTTGCTTCGTAGTTTAAAGGATGTCGAGTGAGAATTATGATCAACAATAGTTGTACCCCATGAAACTAGTACATCATCACCAATATCTACTCTTTGAGCGGCAAGAATTGAACCACTTATAAATACTCGTTTGCCAATTGATATATAACCATTTTCTCTTTCAAATATCAGATTGCCAATTACTTGTGTTTGTGGTTCTATATTTAGAAAGCATCCTTTCTTGAAGCGAATATTATTTAAGTTACAAATTGAAGAGGGATCAATTTTGATATCAGGTTCTATTTTTTCATCTTTATTTATATTTTTTTCTAGATAAACTACTATTTTTTTTAACCCATATATCAAATATCTAATTATAGAGATTATCTTAGTTTGACACATATTTTTTTATTTAAAAAAAATGGATGAGTATAAAAGTGATTTTTAGTGTCAAGGAAATTAAAATTTGTCTTAGGCATCTAATGGACTGGACTCTTTTCCAGCCAATCCAAATCTACCATCACGACTCCAAAACCTGCACCCTTATACAAGGCCATATCACTTCCTGTTTCTTCTATTTCAAAACTAATTAAAGATTGATAATGTGATAAAATCTCAGCTTTAGGAATATGTGCGCCTACATTAATTGTATAAGTATCAGATACAAGAAACTTAGCTGGCAAGCAAATTTCAGCTATATAAGAGCCCTCTTTGATTTCACCCTCTAATGATGAAGAGCGATTTACACTAAAAATTGGTATACCTCCAGAATTATAAATTCTAATAGTTAACTCTAATCCCTTAACAAGTTGAAATGCAAAATACTGTAAACGAATTTTAATTGGTTCTTTAACATCAAATACAGAAGTACATTTATCTTCTAAATTTAACAATGTGATTCGCTGAAAGTGAAAACGAGGATCTTGATTATGAGTTTCTATAGTTACGTCTCCTGATAATTCAGAACCGTAAATTAGATATTTGCTAGTTATCCAATCAGCATTTCCTTCTTGATGCACTTTACCATTTATTAACCATATTGCACGTTGACAGAGTGTGGTAACAGTAGCCAT
>JBJUHT010000136.1:0-5874 GCA_046070105.1 Dolichospermum sp. | reverse complement strand
TCTTTCACTTCCACAGAAGTAAATTGATAATCTCTAGCATTTTCTGTGGGTTCTCCCAGAATTTCAAATAATAGAGTGTGAAAAGTCAGGAAGATTTGGTAAAATATCGTGTCTGTGTGCATTATTCCTGATTTTTATGTTTCTTAATTACTGGTTTTTTCTGACTTTAACCATGTTTCCAAATCATTAATATCTGTAAAATCTAACAATGCTTCTCCCAGCTTTTCCAGTTGTTCTATATTCAAACTGTTGATATTTTCGATGTAAATATCTTTTAATTTTCCAAATCTTTTCGATAACTGACGTATTAATAAAATCATTTCACCATTCTGTCTACCTTCCTGTCTACCTTCTTCCCTACCTTCCTGTCTACCTTCCTGCTTGGCTTCTTGATAGACCCTTGTTTGCTTAATATCACTCACTAAAAACATTGCTTCTATCTCCTGACGGCTTAATTGTGAAAACTTGGACAATAAAACAGTCTCTAACAATTCTATAATACCTTGTTTTTCTCTGTCATTCTCAACTTCTGTCTTAGTTCTGGCTATGAGGGTTTTCACCAATTCCGGCGCTTGTGCTTCTTGACTGACAATTAACTCAATTAACCCCATACCAATTGAACCTGGTGGTAATTGATCTAAATAAATTCGTTTAATTCTTCCACTATTAATCAATTCTTGTTGATAAGCAGTTAATTCTCCTACATCTAAACTCCGTTTCCCAAATAAGGCTACTCCTTGCCAATCTTGTACGGGTTTAAATTGATTGAGATAAATGTTGATTTCCGCTATTAATTCCCAATAAAAATCTGGTTTTGGTTGAAACTGCACTTCGACAAAATAGATGGGTTTTTCTACATTATCTGTCATAAAAATTCCATCAAACCGAAATGCTTTTTCTTTCACTTCCACAGAAGTAAATTGATAATCTCTAGCATTTTCTGTGGGTTCTCCCAGAATTTCAAATAATAGAGTGTGAAAAGTCAGGAAGATTTGGTAAAATATCGTGTCTGTGTGCATTATTCCTGATTTTTATATTTCTGAATTACTTGGTTATCTGGTAATTTTAACCATCTTCCCCGGTTATACATCTAATTTAATTGCATCTTTATCCTGAAACATAAGATAACGTCTTGGTATTTTGGTTATGAGGACAAATATTATTTCTAATTCCCCTACTGCGGAGATTTATTCTGGAAATAATAATATTAGTAATTAAAAACTCTATATATATGGGCGCACTATTTTCCACCAATAACATCATCATACCCGAAACTCAAAACACTGTCAAGCCCTCCGGCTGAAATTACCGAAACTCGTGAAATTATTGATAAAATTCTCAATAATCATGAGAATGAACCCCCCTTTATTGAGAAAGTTCTTTTTTTGCCAAAATCCCATACAAATAACTTATACATTGACTAATGTGTTTAATGCTTAAATTTTAGTAATTTGAGGATCTAAAATCATGCGTGTACCACTATTATCTAGATGATAAATCCAGAATTGATTTTTAACTTTAACAATTACTTCCCAACCTAGAATGGGATCAAAAATTTGAGCGCAAACTTCACCGAAATTAAAAACACAGGAATTACTAAAAGTTTTCTGAGTTGACTGAGTAATTTTCAAAAAATTTACTGCTAAACCGGAGCGTTTAGAAACATCACTCAAAACCTTATTAGCGATTTTTTTAGATAATTTGTTAGTAGTGATTTTCGGATCTAAGAGAATTTGTGAATCAGATTTATTAACATGATAAGTCCAAGATTGTTTTTGTAACCGTACAATGATAATCCAACCGGAAATAGGATTATATTCTCTAGTACAAACTTCCCCAAACTTAAAAATACAGGGATTACTAAAAATAGTAGATGTCACCCGAGTAATTTGCAAATCAGAAACTTTGATACCAGAACGTTCAGAAACATCCCTGAGAACAGCTTGAGAGATAGATTTAGGTAAAATAGTTTGATTTTGGCTTAACTGTAACCCTTCTAAACTTTGAGCATTTGCAAATATAGCACTTTCAGTTACACCTAAATTAGAAACAATAGGTAATAAGTAAAAGCTCATAGGTAAGAGCAAAAACAAGCGAAAAATGAAGTTCATGATCATATAAATTAACAATTGAATACTGAATTAATTTGCACCTGAAAAATTATAATATACCCTCATTTCTCCGGGTGCTGCTTCATTGTGATACAATTCCTTGCATTGCTAAAAGTGCAGTTCCATAGGCTGCTTGCGTATTTTTTGCTGAAACAATAGGTACCTTTAAATAACGTTGACGAATAGCAGTCCAAGTAGAATTAGCAGCACCACCACCAGCTGTATAAATATGAGTTAATGGGTCTGCTCCGAGATTTTGTAATAGTTCATACCCTTGTGATTCTATTTTAGCCATACTTGCCAATAAACCGTGGAGAAAATCATGAGGTTGATCTGGACGTGGTTCTAGTTTTGGTAATAATTGGGGGTCATTAATCGGAAAGCGATCGCCTGGCTGCAACAATGGATAATAATCTAACATACTAGCCTGAGTTGGATCAATTTTGGTACTTAACCGAACTAACTCTAAATCGCTAAAAAAATGTTTCAACACAGCACCACCTGTATTAGAAGCACCTCCAGTTAACCACAAATCATTTAAACGATGGCTATAAATTCCATATCGCGCATCTTCGATTCTATGGCGGCTTAAAAGTTTCAATACCAAAGTTGACCCCAGCGAAGTTACCGCTTCCCCCGGAAATTTAGCTCCACTGGCTAGAAAAGCTGCAATACTATCTGTTGTACCTGCAACCACCAAACAATCGTTTTTCAAGCCAAATTCAGCCGCTATCTGTGGAAGTAATTCTCCGATAGGTGTTCCCGGTGTCAAGACTTGGGGTAAATTTAGGGGAATGTGTAGTTGTTCTAGCCATTTTGGATACTGTAATTGTTCCACATCATAACCCAGTTTTAAAGCGTTGTGGTAGTCACTAATACCTAACTTACCATGCAGCAGAAAACCCAACCAATCGGCTTGATGCAATAAATATCTGGCATTTACAAAAGAAGCTAATTCTTGCATCCACAGTAGTTTTGCTAGACTTGATGTAGCACTTAACACAGTATGATTAGGTGGTGCAATTTGAATTAACCGTTCCAAAGCCATAACCCCGCAACCGTCATTGTACAATAGAGGCGCGTCCACTGGCTTGCCAGTGTCATCAGTCAGTAAAATAGTGGAAGAAGTGCCATTAATAGCAATAGTCCCTATTTTCTGCCGGAAACCCCCTGGAATTTGCGCTAATAGACTCCATAAAGCCTCTGTCCAACATTTTACCCAATCAATAGTCCCAATGTGCCAATCATGGCGCATTGCAAAGACAATGCCACCTTGTTGATCAATTACCACACCTCGCGCACCAGAAGTGCCAAAATCAATACCCAGGGATAAAATCATGAGAGAGTACGAGAATTGGGGAAAAATGATTTTTTCCGCTCACCAATGACCACTGACTCTTTAGGGTTTTTGTTGCATCTTGTAACAATATGTTTCCTAATTTTGGTAAAACAGTGAAAAGTAGTAAGCAGAGTCTTGAAAATTAAGTTCAACTTAGGAGGATTTCTATGGCTATCTCAGATACTCAAGTTTACATTGCTTTGGCTGTAGCACTAATTCCAGGAATTTTAGCTTGGCGTTTGGCTACAGAACTATACAAATAGTACCAGAATTATGTAATTCTGTTCCCGTTTATCAGCCCTAGTATGGTAAGGTGTAGTTTCCAAATACTCCTGACTCTGGGTTAGGAAAATTTTGGAAATTGCACCTTATTAATTTACTTGGTAATATTACTTGGTTATATTTTTTTGTCTTCACATTTGTTGAAATTGGCGAAAAGTGCGGTAATATAACATGAATTAGGCCGTAATTAGCACCTGCTTGTAAAACATACCAGCCTTTTATAATCATGAATGCGTTTCAACCATTTAAACCTTCTATAGAGCCAGCAGAACAACGCCGAAATATACCACGACCTAAACGGCATTTACGTCAGCGCGCTTACCAGATCATGGCACTGGAAACTACGGCTAAAGTAGCAGTTAATACGGTTATTGGAGCAGCGGCAGTTTCTGCTTTGTTACAACTATTACCTTATCATTGGTTACAACAGGACAAAATACGGGAAATACGTACCCAAGTAAAAGTCATGGAAGGTCGTGTCCAGAATTTACAAACGGAATTTAGTCACAATTTTGACCCCGGACAAACTCAGAGTATTATGCAGCAAAAATCATACCGATTTACAGCAAATCAGCGTCCAGTGATATTAATGAATCAAGATCAGACTGTAACAGAACCATCTGATTCAGTTCCATAAAAGTGCAGAAAATATATTAATCATCATGGTTATTAGGGTGACTATCAAGGATATAAGTTTTGATTAACAAGAAAAAGCTTGTCGAAATGGTTTCGCAAATTACTATCTACTAATTAGTTTTTTATTCTTGTTCACTAAATAGCAATTCGTTTAACCAGTTTTCGAGTTGTAACCGTAGGCTATAACCTAAACCCTCTTGATTCTTTAAAGAAGATAATTCTGCTAATGCGCGACGGTAATCAGCGATTGCACAATTCCAATCACCCCAAAGATGATAAGTACGTCCGCGTTCAGCCCAAATGTGTCCTTTGAGTTGACCAAAAAGTAGAGCAGTTTCTAAATTTTCAATAGCTTCTGCATACTCACCCAAGTCCCGTAAAGTAATGCTAAGATTAATCCAAGCTCGAACATAACGAGGATTTAAATCTAATGCTTGTTCATAATCAGCTAATGCGGCTATTAATTGACCAGAAGCAGCGTAATAATTAGCTCTGTTATTGTAAGCACTAGCTAATTTAGAATTTAAGTCTAGAGCCTTGTTATAATCACAAAGAGCTTTATATCCGTCACCACTTTGAAAATAAATCAGACCTCGGTTATTGTAATCAATAGCATTGTCGGGATGATAGTCAATAAGATGACTTAAAAGAGCGATCGCTTTGGTATAATCCCCTTGTTGTGATAATTTCAAAGCACAAGAACGTAAATAGCGTTGTTCTAACATTAGCTCATTCCCTAATTGTAAAAACGCTTGATGACAAGGATTATTTATGCTAAAAAAGCATACCCGATTATTTTGAGTACCAGAACTTAAAAAAGAATGCTTACTCATTATCTTCCCTATTTGATTTACTCGGTTTGTCAAATGAAGTTATAGTTTTCACTTATTGATGGTTCTGAGATGATTGGACGTAGATTTTAACATCCACCCAACAATATCAGCCATAATTCTAATAATGTATACTTCATACCCAAGTTCAATTCCAGAATCAGTAAAAATCTGAAGAATCGAAGTGTAATTTTCAAAATCACAGACAAAAAGCCAGAAGTAAGAGTTTGCGTTCCTTAATTAAGACAGAATAAGTAAAATTTTATTAATGACAACCAATTAACTAAGTAGGTGAATGAAAAAAAACCGACATAAGTAACGAAAAGTAAAGTCGCCCAAAACCTGTTCCCTGTTCCCAGTTAAGAGTTCCCTTGTCATAACGACAATTTTTAACGCCAACCTACTTACCAATTTTAGAAGAGACATTTCCCATGAAAACAACAATTTCTTATACTGATGCTACCGATCTCAATACTGATGACTATATTGTCCTTGGTTTAGCTACGTGCTTTTATAAAGAAGATGGAGAAGTGCATCAAATTGAGGTAATAGAACCCATTCCTTCCGCAGCATTAGAAGCCCTATGTAAAAATATTCCCACCTCTTATAAACTAGCTTATGCAACGAATTTAGGATCTGTGTTAGAAGGTGATAAAATGCTATTGCCAGAAGGCTT
>JBJUHT010000135.1:0-7305 GCA_046070105.1 Dolichospermum sp. | reverse complement strand
GGGTCAAGTAGAAAATCAATAATTCGTCGTTGACGAACAATTACCTCAGCGGTTGCTGTATCCCCTGGACGCAAAGGAATACATTTATTAGCAGAGGGAATACAACTTTTTTTGAGAGAAATTTCTAAGTTATAAGCGGCTATTTTGCCATTAGCTGTATCTATTTCTATCGTATTAGGAGAAATTTTAATTAACTCTCCTGAGATAATACCATAATCTTGAAACGGATAAGCATCAAATTTGAGTTTTACTGGTAATCCTAACCGCAAAAAACCACTGTCTGTAGTTGCCATTTGCGCTCGAATTATTAAGGGTGAATTATCTTGAGCAATTTCGGCTACCATTGTCCCTATTTGCACAACTGAGCCGGGTTTTTGAATTGGTAATTGAAATAATATACCATTGACAGAAGCTTTAATTTCTCGCTGTCCTAACTGAAATTTTAAGGCATCAATTTGGCGTTTAGTTTGAGAAATATCTGATTTGAGGGAACTAATATCTGTATCTAAACTTTTCTGTTGTTCGGCAATTTTTAACACTGCTGACTGACCAGAAAGGGTTAAAGTTTGATAGCTTCTTTGCTGTTCTCCTAGTCGCAATTTGGCCTGTTCAATATCGGCATAAGATTGGCGCAAATTTCGCTCATAACTGCTTTGTTGTTCTGCTAAACGTAACTTAGCTTGTTGAATATCTGATTGGCTTTGTGCATATAATTTTTGCTTTTCTTTAGCGATATCTTGCTTTTCTACTAAATTAATTTCTGGAATTACTCCTTGTTGTCTGAGTTGACTATAGCGTTTTACTTCTCGCTGACTACTTAATAAACTACTCTCTGCTAATTGATTAGTAGTTTGACTATTAATTAGGGTTTGTCGCGCTTGATTAAGTTGAGATAATCTTTCTTCTTTCTGAAATTGATAAGCATTTTTTAGGGTATTAATATTCTGTTGTGCTTGCTCAATTTGTGCTTGTTTTTCTAATTGTTGAGATTGATTTTGTTGTTGTTGGGTTGCTAAGGAGACAATTAACTGATTTTTGGAGGATTTTAACTGAGAAAGTCGGTTTAATTGTCCTTCCAATTTATCTTGAACTTGACGTAATTCTGATTTGACTAATGCCGATTCTAATAATAATAGAGTTTGTCCGGCTTTGACTGTTTCACCTTCTTTAACTTGAATTTCGGCAACTGTTCCCCCTACAGCAGCATCTAATTTCACGGTTTTATCTTTAGGTTCAATACGTCCTCTTCCTGTACCAGTTTCATCTACTTTAGATAGCAAAGACCAAGGTAAAACTATGGAGACAATTAGGACTAAAAGATATAATAGTCCTCGCGTCCAAACTTGGGGTAAACTATCAAGTGATTCTTTAGTAATTTCCGACCAATCTTCATTGGTAATTTCTGGTAATTCTGGAGATAATATCTCATCAGATTTTGTGATATTCCCATTTAATGTACTTGTCATAATGCACCTTTTTGTTAGTATGAATTTATGGTAGGTTGGGTTGAGGAACGAAACCAAACTATAATCATTATTAAATCATTGTTGGGTTTCGCTATGGCTCAACCCAACCTACGTTAGTGTTTGTAATTGCTGTTGATTTAGATAGAAATAATGTCCTTTTTTAGCCATTAATTCCTCATGAGTACCACTTTCAATTAACACACCTCTATCTAGTACCAAAATTAAATCAGCATTTCGCACGGTGGAAAGACGATGGGCAATTACTAAAGTAGTTTTTCCTTTGAGAATTGTGTTAAAATTCTGTTGAATTATTCTTTCTGATTCGGTATCTAGGTGAGAAGTTGCCTCATCTAAAATCAATAATTTAGGATTACCTAATAATGCTCTAGCAATGGCTATTCTCTGTCTTTGTCCACCAGATAATAAACCTCCACCTTCACCAATTTGGCTTTCATAACCCATTGGTAATTTTTTGATAAATTCATCAGCACCAGCCATTTTTGCTGCTGCAATTACTTCTGATAAAGGTATTCCTGGATGTCCTAAACTGATATTTTCTCGAATTGTCCCACCAAATAAAAATGTGTCTTGGTCAACTACACCAATTTGTTGTCGAAAAGAACGCAAAGAAAGACTATTAATATCTTGTCCGTCAATTAAAACTTTACCATCTGTGGGGGGATATAAGCCAATAACTAATTTAGAAATGGTGGTTTTTCCTGAACCACTGCGTCCCACTAAGGCTACCATTTGTCCGGGTTTGATTTTAAAACTGAGGTTTTCTAATATATTAATATCGCTTTCTGGATGATAGCGAAATGTGACGTTTTCAAAGCAGATATTACCTTGAATTGGTGGTAAATTCTGCCGTGATTGATTTTGTAAGTCTTCTTCTGGTTCTGTGTCTAAAACATCGTTAATTCTTTCTACTGCAATCACAACTTCTTGCAATTCATTCCAGAGGACAATTAACCGTTGGAAGGGATTAATAATATTTCCCAGCAGCATATTAAATGCTACTAGTTGTCCCACGGTTAACTGATTATGAATTACTAAATATGCCCCAAACCATAATAAAGCTGTGGTAGCTATTGCTTCAATTGTGTTACTAAAAATTTGTAAACGATTGCCGATAACTTGCCCGGAAAAGTTGGTTTTTATCTCTTTATTTAATAACTCTTCCCAATGCCATCTTACTGTTTGTTCTACTGCTGTGGCTTTGACTGTTCGCACACCAGTTAAAGCTTCTATTAAGTAACTACTTTCTTTGTTAACTGCATTAAATATTTCTCTAGAAATCCTTTGTAAAAAGGGTGTGGCAATTAAGGCTAATAAGGCAAAGGGTGGGACAATTATTAAAGCTAATAATGCCATTTTCCAACTGTACCAAAACATCAATCCTACATAGATAAAGACAGTGAATAAATCTAGGAGAATTGATAATGCTTCACCCGATAAAAAGCGTTGAATTTTGCGGTTTTCCTGCACACGAGAAATAATATCACCCACATAACGAGTCTCGAAAAAACTCAGGGGTAAACGCAAGGTATGACGAATAAAACCGACAATTAATGCTAGGTCTATGCGATTGGCTGTATGATCTAAAAGATATTGCCTTAAACCGGTCATGGCTACCCGAAAAAGGCTAAAAATTAACAATCCTATTCCCACTGTTGTTAAGGTCAGTTCTGACCTTTGTACCACTACCCGATCTAAAATTAATTGGGTAAATAGGGGAGTAATTAAGCCAAATATCTGGATAAATATGGAAGCGATAAATACTTCCAACATGACTAAGGAATGGGGTTTTATTAACTCGAAAAACTGCCAAAAAGGTGTAGATGTCTCTTTTGTTTCTTTGAGCATTGCTGTCGGTTGTAACAACAATGTATAACCAGTCCAGTCGCTGTTAAATTCCTTATGGGTGAGGGTACGTTGACCAATAGCGGGGTCGGCCACAATTACATATTTAGGGGTAATTTCATAGACAACTATGTAATGTTTGCCTTCCCAGTGAACAATGGCGGGTAATTTTTGCTTTGCTAACTGATTTAAACTAGCTTTGACAGGTCTAGTAGCAAAACCTAGACTTTCTGCTGCTGTTAATAACCCTTTTAAGGATGCACCATTGCGGTCTACATTAGCAATATCACGGAGACGATTTACACTAAAACGTTTCCCCCAATACCTGGACACCATGACTAAACAAGCTGCTCCACAGTCAGAACCACTTTGTTGAGCAAAGAATGGATAGCGTCCTGTCACTCTTTGCCATAAATGCCCCACTCGTTGTCTGGGACTGGGAAAATAGGCTTTATTAATTTTTGATTCTTTTGATTCTGAGGTGAAATAGGGGGTTGAATCTGAATTTGAATTGTCCTTCTCCGGTGGGTTTGATGAGTGTATAATCTGCGTTGTTGGGGAGTGTGCTTTCTGCCATAAATGTTCTCGAATTTGGGGATACTTGTCTATTAATGGTAATAGTAATTTTTCAGACAAAAAGCATAACTGTAAATTCGCTGAAGCTCTGGCTGCATAAGGCGGAAATTGAGATTGGGGAAATAAGGTAAATTCACCGAAAGATGCCCCAGATTCTAGGGTAGTAATTAATTCGTCGTTATCATCTAATAGTCTGACTTTGCCCGTAATGATAATGTAAATGCCCGGTTCAACATTCTTTCCTGTCCAGAATTTGCCGACTTTAGGGTTAATAGGTTGAAGTTCGGGAAGATAGTGATAAAATTCTGCTGCGGTCAGTGAATACCCTAATGTATTGTTGATTTGTTGCAGAGATACTAATTGAGCGGAGATATTGTGCGCCATAAATGTCTGAATCCTTTACTGCTTTGTGAAAATTAATAAGTATAATTTCGGAGGAATCGGCGGCATTTGCTTTTTTGAGGTCAGCAATGGCTATTTTGGGTTCTGCGGCTGATTTTGGGCTATTTTGTTGATTATGGCTGGATTTTGTCCGAGTGGATAAGCCCATTTGTTTGAGAAGTCGCTTAAAATGGCGATCGCTCACTTTAAAGCCAAATTCTTCGCAGAGATGTTTATGTAAGCGATTTAATGTCCAGTGTTGAGAAATATAACCATAATCACGAGGATTACTGTGTAATAATTCTTTTAAACGTTGTAAATACTCATCACTAACTGATTTAGGGCGACCAATCGGACAATCTTGCCATTGATACACCATTCCCTGACGAGCTATGTGTATCCAATGTCTAGCAGTTGCGGGACAACACCCCACAATTTGACAAATTTCTGCTTGAGTTATCCCCTCGTCCGCTAACAACATAATTTGAATCCGTTGACGCTGGGATTGAGAGCAGTTTTTTTGTAATGATTTTAACAGCATCTGCCGTTGGAAATCTGATAAAAAGCTACCTAAAGAATTGTCTCCCAGACTATTACTACTTGTACCACTTGTCCATTGATATTGCATAAATGGTTCAAAATTGTCAAAATAAAAGCCAGCAGCCACCTTATCTCTTTTTAAACGAGACTTTTTTGTATTTTAAAGTCACATTTGCATTATAATACTAGCAATTTATAAAATATTTACATATTTACACTATTCTCGTTCCCAGTCCGAGACTGGGAATGGTATTCTTTTGGCTCTGCTTCCAGAACTTAGTATGAATTAGGACTTACGTAAAATATCTAGAAAAACTTTCTTTTCTTCTAGGAGTTTTCAAGCAAAAAACTTTTCTACACAACGCACAAACATTTCCACACCTATAGGTAAAGCGGTTTCATCAAAATCAAATCGGGGATGATGATGAGGATAATCTAATTTTTTCTCTGCATTTGCAGAACCCAGAAAAAAGTAACAACCAGGAACTTCTTGTAAGAAAAATGACATATCTTCTCCGCCCATGGTTTGACATTCACTGAATACACCAATGGGGATTTCTATCACTTCCTGGGCTACTGAACGCACTAATGCAGCTATGTCGGCATCATTGATCACAGGTGGATAAAGATGGATATAATCTAAGTCATAATTTGCACCATGACTTTGACAAATTCCCGCAATAATTTTTTCTATGCGTTCTTTAAAAAAACCTGCTAAATCAGGGTTAAAATACCTCACAGTCCCGCCCATTTTTGCGGTATCAGCAATTACATTAACTGCCGTCCCTGCGTGGAGTTCTCCTACTGTCACAACTGCCGAATCAAGGGGGTTAATATTACGGGAGACAATGGTTTGTAAAGCACTGACTATTTGCGCTGCTACTACTAGAGAATCTACGGTTTGATGGGGAATCGCCCCGTGTCCACCTTTACCAAAAATGGTACAGCGGAACAATTCCACAGCGGCCATTAATGCCCCAGGGCGGACTCCCACCGTTCCTAAAGGCAGATTATTCCATAAGTGTAAACCGATAATGGCATCAACATTAGGGTTTTTAAGTACACCTGCTGCTATCATGGGTTTTGCTCCACCTGGACCTTCTTCTGCGGGTTGGAAGATAATTTTTACAGTTCCGTTCAAATCTTGACGGTGCTGATGGAGATAATAGACTGTACCGAGAGCGATCGCTGTATGTCCATCATGTCCACAAGCGTGCATTATCCCATCCCGTTGAGAACAATAGGGAACTTCATTGAGTTCTTGAATAGGTAAAGCATCCATATCAGCCCGAATTGCTAATACTTTACCATGGGCAGATTTTTCCCCTTTAATAATAGCTACAATTCCCGTTTGTGCAATTCCTACTTGATGTTCAATTCCCCAATTTTGCAACTTTTGGGAAATAAATTCAGCGGTGATTTTTTCCTGAAAACCTAATTCTGGTTTTTGGTGAATTTGTCGTCTCCACTCGACTAATTGCGGTTGTAAAGCCCGAATTTCTAACCGCACATTTTTGAGATTTACTGTTGAATTTATAGGAAATGCAGAAACCATATTATTACCTAAAAGCTAAAAGTTGGGAATTTTATTGTTGGGAAATTATTGAGCATTGCTATATAATGTTTCCCAATCTAAACCGGCAGCAATTTCCGCAAGTTTTTCTAAATCTTGGGGATTTTCGACATAGGGAATACAACCTAAAACTGGTATGTTTGTTAATGATTCAATTAACCTAAATGGAGTTAAATCAGTAATTTCTTCTTCTTGTCGCGGTTGAATACAATTAAGAACAATACCACGGAGGGCAATTTTAGCTTGTCTAGCTAATGCTACATTAGCAACGGCATTTGCGATCGCTCCCAATCTCACAGGTACAACCAAAATTGTCGGTAATCGCCATTCTCCTGCTAAATCAGCTACTGTTAACTCATCAGTAATTGGTGAACCTAACCCTCCCAAAGATTCAATTAATACCAGATCACGTTGTTGTTGTAAAGCTAACAAAGTCCGCCAAACTATGGCCAAATCAACTTGGCGATTTTCCTTAGCAGCGGCTATAGGGGGAGCTAAAGGTGCTTGAAAATACAAAGGTGTAATTTCTTCTGGCGACTGTTCAAGACTAAACAGAGTTTGATACAGTTCCCTATCTCCTATACCCGATTGAATCGGTTTCATAATTCCCAAGCTGCGCTGAGGATAATATTTTTGCCAATAAGCGGCTAAGGCTGTTGTGACAACAGTTTTACCCGCTTCTGTATCAGTTCCCGTAATCAGTAAAGTTTTCAACAATGTTTTTGCTAGAAATAATGATTGAATGTGTAAAAATTAAACTGAAAATCCTAACCCTACTTGCTATTTTGCGTCAAATTTGAGGTTCTTTTCATAATTTAGCGTTAATTAGTCAATTAGTCCCATGGGTTGGGTTAGGGGTTTCTATGGGAGTGGGGTTTTCCGTTGGGGTGGGGGTTTCCGTTGGGG
>JBJUHT010000134.1:0-11580 GCA_046070105.1 Dolichospermum sp. | reverse complement strand
AAATTTGGTTACTGCTTACAAAGTTTCTATGCTGTCCCATATATCTAACAATAATTTCAAGCTAGATAAATGATTCATTGATTCACATCGCTTTTTTAACGCATCTAGATACTTTTTACACTCTACAACCTTTGGATTTTTCTTACTATAAGACAAACCAAATCGTCTGAGATATTCTTGGAGATAACGTTCATGAAATTTCGCTTTTGTCCCAAAAATATATCCAGGTGGACATGAAGACATTTCTTCAGGATCATTGACCAAAATATCGTAATATGCCTGAAAATCAGATAAAACTGTAGAACTTACAATTGAACTATATTCGTTAGGAATTTCTGCATTACCTAATGCCCATGTTTCAAAACAGCAATGCTGAATTATTATATGAATCTCTGTTTTTGAGCTATCTATATTGCAGCCTGACTTGAGATCATCAAGTTTAGATTTCACTTCATGAAAACGATCTGTATAAGAATTTTCTTCAGAGTCAATACATATAAAAAAATGATTGACATTGCCGAATTTTACTATATCAATTAAACAGGCTTCCAGTCGAGAAACTTCTGGATTTTTCTTCTGTCTATCAACCATACTCGGATAGCCATTACCTGCAATAATTCGACAAGTATTTATTGTCATATCTTCAGGTCGGACAACAAAAGTTAAGCTAGGAAATAAATGTTGTAACCATGCTTTATATACTTTTGGTTCAGTCTTTCCCCCCTCTACTAAAAATAAAAGATTCACTCGGAAAATTCCTCCCAGTCAAGTAAATTAATTAATTGAGTAAACTTATCTAAGCTAGATGCTGTGTTCAGTTCTGGAATATCTGGAGCTTTTCTGACTCTGACTTTGTTTCCAGATTTATTAACTATTTGCCAATTATCCCAAGGAATATTATTGATAATATATGGATGATGGCTAGTAAGTATAAACTGTATGTCTGAGGATTTATCAAGGATAAAATCTGTTAATTCAGCCATACAGTTAATCCCTAAACTGTTCTCAAATTCATCAATTAAAATCACGGATTCTTCAGTAGCAGCAGTTACTTCAACCAAAAAAATTAAAGTACGAAACATACCGGATGAAATTCGCTGTTGAGGAATCCAGTCTTCTAAACCGTTCTCCTGGATTTCAAAGAATAGCATAAAATCACCATATTTATCTCTCTCACTACTAACTCTCACATCGTTAACTTCTGAAAAAATATCAATATAATACTCTTTAATTTCATTGAAAACATCTGGAAAAAATTTCTGCAAATAAAAAGCCTTTACGACTGGTGGAAAATCAGCAAAAAATTCTTTATAATTCTGAACTTCATCATCTTCAATATCAATTGTTATTTCAGAAGGGTCAAAATGAAGTCCAATCATGGATTGTTGGCGAGTTTCAAAGTTAAATATTAATCTCTCAAATGCTTGACGAACTGGAATAATTAAATCTTCTTCTGAAAGAAGATTAATTGCACTTTCAGTTCTTTTCAACTTAGGCAATTTTTCGCTATTGAATTTTGAATCTGAATCATTGCGGAAAAGTATCTCCAGTTCAGAATCATCATCATATCGAACTAATTTTTCATAAACAATTTCAGTCTGTTTTGAATCATTTACATTTAGAGATATTTCTTCTTTTTTGGTTGAGGAACTTTTTAAGTCCCACCTATAATTTTGTCCTAAATGAGAAAAATTGATACTCCATTCCAAATAAAAATTACGATTTACACCTTTTGCAGTATCAGAAATTAAATTAAGTGCATTTAAAATTCTTGTCTTTCCAACTCCAGAACCACCGACAAGTAAATTTAGACTCTCAAATTTAACTTCCTCAATGTGCCAATTTTGCTTATTGTTACTGAATTTAAAACTCTGTATTTTCATATTTCTTACTTTTTTTAACAAATAATTATATAGAGAATCTAAAAGAACTTTTTATATGAATATCTTTAATTCGCTCTATATCCGGTATTTTAGCATTCAAAGTTATGATCAGAGATTTTATTTTAGATTACTTTTTAATATCATTAACGTATATACTCATTAGTATTCTTCATACAAAAAATTAATGCTACTATTTGCTACTATTGCATCTTGATAAATAAAAGCACAACTATAAGCGATCTCAGTTTAGAACAAATCCGTTTTGATCAAGCTGTCGGTTTTTGAGAAATCCAGTTGCAATTTATGACAACAATATGAGAAAATGAAAAGAATATGAAAACAATCTAGAGACAATATTAGCGCCTGTGAAACTTGATACTCCACCTGTCAGCATTTCCCAATTATCGGAAACTGAAAGCCAGTCACATCAGACTATAGTTAAGGATGATCCCAAGGGCAAAACATCTGTATTTATGGTCTTTGGGACAACTTTTATCACAATCTTCCTAGCGGAAATTGGTGATAAAACTCAACTTTCCACCCTGTTAATGAGTGCGGAATCCCATGCACCTTGGGTAGTTTTTCTTGGTTCTGGCGTAGCATTAATTACTACTAGTTTATTAGGAGTATTATTAGGTGGTTGGATTTCTACAAAACTCAGCCCTAAAACCGTTGAAAAATCAGCCGGTGTCATGTTACTACTAATTTCCCTCATGTTGGTCTGGGATGTCATTCAAGGTTAATTTTTGTAATATTGTCAAATATTGTCAACCGAGGAAAATATGGACTGGAATCTTTTAGGACTGAGCTTTGTGACAGTGTTTTTATCAGAATTAGGTGATAAGAGTCAGTTAGCAGCGATCGCTCTTTCTGGACAAGGACAATCTCGAAAGGCTATATTTTTTGGTACAGCTGGTGCTTTAGTCTTAACTAGTCTTTTGGGAGCATTAGCCGGTGGTGCTGTCTCCGAATTTTTACCTACACGCATTTTAAAAGCGATCGCTGCCGTCGGGTTTGCTATCCTCGCTATCCGTCTATTATTACCTAACACTGATGAGGCTTAGACTTCCCGCCAACACCAATTCAAAAGTATACCTCCTGCTATAACCTTAAAAGCCTCTAGCAGGAAGTAACCGCTGTGTAATAAGTTCATGATTGCCGGAATAGGTTCACTAGTGAGCAAGCTGAAATTAGCTCCTAGAGCGCACATTTGGGGAGTTAAGAAATAAGTATCTAGTAATGCTACTGTTAACAATATTCCAGATAATGCAATACTACCCAAACGCCAATGAGATTGAGTTTTACTAATAGCCAATACAGAAGTTAAAACCACAGTAGCAGCTAATAATTCTAGGCGATTGAAATTCCAAAAAACTACATAACCTGCTATAGAAAAACTAGCTTCGTTCATCATGCCAGCAAAATAAAGACTAGGCATAATTACCCAATCCAAAACCAGACTAGCACTCAACCAAAAACCCAAAGTCAAAAGAATAGCTGTTTGCCAAGTTGAGCGTTTAAATTCCAGATTAGAAATAGCGTTCATAAAAATAATTGCTTTGTTGTATTTCTAGTATCTAACCAAGAGAAGAATTTGACAACAAATATAAATTAATTGTTACAAACCCAAAATTTTAGTTATTAGTAAACAGATTTGTTAAAAAATTTTAAGTTTGATTAAGAACTAATTGACAATAGTAATATTTATGTATCTCTTGTTTATCTGTTAGTCGCCAGTAGTTTAAACTGTTTTAAATATCACCACATTTTACAGCAGATTCCATTGCTATGAGGTACAAATTTTAATAATAAAACTCTTGTGGGGTGGGCATCTTGCCCGCCCGTGGTGTACCTCATAACACCAGAAAGTGCTGTATATATTACCAGATTTTCACGCACAATTAGTTTTGACATAGAAGTCAGATTTGATTAAATAGTGATCAAGATATACCTTTATTTTTGACAAAAAGTATCAGGAAACAAAGTACGAACCAGAAAATCCTTAGCTATTTTTTGCAGTTGTTGACGGTTAATTTTACCCTGTTTATTGCGGGGTAATTCAGTTAGACAAATCCAATATTTGGGAATTTTGAATTTACTCAGTTGATTTTTTAGTTGGGTTTCAATTTCTCTATGGGAAATATTCTTATTTTTAGGAACATAAATTGCTGTTAATGCTTGTCCCCAATATTTATCAACTATTCCAATTACACAAATATCAGTTACCATTTGAGTTTTTCTAATCGCTGTTTCAATTTCTAGTGGGTAAATATTTTCCCCACCTGTAATGATTTTGTCGCTATTTCTGCCAATAATATGTAAATAGTCTTGACTGTCTAAAAAGCCAATATCATCAACTACAAAATTAGTTTTATCTTCCCATATTTGTGGATAATAACCTAATGCTAATGATTTACTTTGAATATTTATATTTCCTGATTGATTATCAATGATAATTTTAGCATGAGGAAGAATTTTACCACTATTAAATTTACCTTTTAAAAATTCATCAGGTTTAAGAGTTGCAATTTGAGAAGCGGTTTCTGTCATTCCATAAGTAGGCGCTAATCTAATTTGATGAAATCTGGCTTTTTCTAATAGTTCTTCCCAAGGTGGCGCACCACCTAAAAAAACCGTAGCAAATTTTGATAGCCATTGGGTTAAGTCTTGATTTTGCAGGAGTTTTTGTAATTGAGTGGGAACTAAAGATATAAAAAATTCTGCTGGGTTAATATTTGGTATTTCACAAGTTTCTAATTTCTTAGATGTGGTAATTACTAATTTACCTCCCGTTACAAAAGAACGCATAAATTGCATTAATCCACTCACATGATATAATGGCAATATACAAAATGAATTAACTGAATTTATGGCAAAATATTCTGTAAATCCTTCCACAGACGCGGTTAATGTTTCCCATGTATGAATAGCAAATTTAATCTTTCCTGATGAACCACCAGTAGGAATCATAATAGTATTATTAATTGGTAATTCATAATTAGTAATTACTGATTTTGCAAAGTTATTTTCTCTTCCTAAAACTAGATCTGGTTGGACTAAATTAAAAACTTGTTCCCATTCATCTTCACCCCAATCTGGGTGACAAAGAAAAACTGGACATTTAGCCGCACAAGCAGCAATAAAACTGGCTATAAATCTCACTGGTGATCTTTCCGCAATCATGATTTTTGGAGTTGACAACTGGGTGATTTTTAAATATAATTCTGTTGCTATCCGTGGTAATTCCTGGCTATGATCACAAACTAGCCAATGATGATTTTGGACATTATCTAAAAGGTTTTCCATAGATTTTCTAGCCAGTTTAATTCTTGTTTTTTAAAAAAGTGATTAACACCAAAACCAACCGCGCGGTTATTTGTAGATAATTCTGCTGCTAATTGTAATGCGGCTTGTCTACCAATTTCTGTTTCAAATACAGATGAAAATACAACGTCAATTTGATGTTTTTTGCAAAATTCTCTTAACCTAGATGGTGAACCAAATATTCCCGGTTTAATCACAAAAATTCCTCCCCAACCTTGTTGAAAACATGATTCTAATTGTTGAAAATTGGCGATAGATTCATCTAAGGCTATAGGGGTAGAATATAAATTACTTAATTCCCGCATTTCTCTAAATTTATTTGCTGGTAAAGGTTGTTCAATAAATTCAATTTTAGGCAAGAATATATCACACTTATTTAACCATAATTCAGCTTGTTGATAAGTAAGTCCACCATTAGCATCTAAACGTAATTTGGCTGAATTTGGTAAACTGGAAATTAGTAAATCAAATATTGCTAACTCCTTATTTATATCATCAACAGCAATTTTCCATTTGAATGTTTTATGTCCTTGTTCCCATAAGCTATTCCATTGATTTAAAGCTAATTTTCCCGCTGATAATAAGCCGCTGTAGGTAACATTTAAATTAGCATCCAGCGATTGGAAATCGCCGCTACACAGACCAAACCCACCTGTGTGGGTTGAAGATTCAAAACCAAATTGACAAGCTGGTAAGTTATCAGGAATGGTAAAAATTATCTCTTTGGTAATTGTTTTTGGAAGTTGACGACAAAAATCTAAAGCTTGTTCTATGGTTTCTGAACCAAACCAAGAAATGGGGGAAATTCCTCCCCAAGTAACATGATTTTCTTCATTAATTAAGCGAATAATTACGCTTTCGCGGATCTCCCAAACTCCATGATTGGTAATAATAGGATTTGTGAATTTTTGGCTAAAGTAACGAAAAGAAAATTGATAAATCATTAGTTAGTGGTAAATAGAAAAACCTTTGAAACTTTCATTTTTTTGTCCTTGGTTTTTTGATGATAAATGTTTTTAACCAAAGATGAATCCTAAGCCTAAAAATAAGCAAATCGAAAAATGAACATTAATAGCGATAAACTTAGAATTACTAACTTTATCTGGTTGGTGATGATTTTCTAAAACGTGACGACATAATTTCACCGCAAAAGGTAAACTTAAGAAACTTAATAATGTCCAAATTGGGAAAATATTCAAGATCACAAACAGCAATATTAAAGGATAAATCATAGTAGTAAATCCCACTAAAACCTTTGCGCCTGTTTCAGTTCCTAAGCGCACAATTGGAGATTTTTTTCCGGCGGCCATGTCATCTGCAACTTGATGAAAATGGGAACAAAATAATACTAAACTAGTAACAATTCCCAAAATTATGGAAGCTGCTAAATTGGTACTCGACCAGGTTTGAGTTTGGCTATAATAGGCCGCACCCATACCCAAAGGACCAAAGGCAAAAAAGCAGAGAATTTCGCCTAAACCTTGGTATCCTAAACGAAAAGGAGGACCCTGGTACATATAGCCTAAACCGCAGCATAATAGAATTATACCGATAATTGTCGGATCTTTTTGCCAAAGAGCGATCGCTATTATTGCCAAAAAACCCAAAGTTAAACACAGGTTTCCCACCCAAAATATTAAGTTTTTATTACCAATTAAATTCACCAATGAATGATGTTTATTCTGATCAATTCCTGTTTCCGCATCAAATACATCATTACTAATATTTTCCCATGCTAAAATTAAAATTGACGCAGCAATAAACAGAGAAAATATTGTGAGATTAAACATCTTTGTTTCCCCAAATGCTACAGCCGAACCTACCCAAATCGGCATAATAGCAACACTGTACATTGGCGGTTTAATTGCCGCTATCCATAGTTTACCTTGAGTTTGTGAAATTTGAGTTGAAGTCATTGTTTTTGATTATTTAAATTATCAGAATGTTATTTATCAATTAAATTTTGTGATTTTTTAGGGTACTTGAGCAGTAATTTTCAATCTGAGATTTTGCTTGTTAATCTGTTTATATCCTACTCTTGTTATTGTCATCAATTTAAAATTGTTTAACTTTTGTAAGTTACCAAAAAATGCTAATTTTATGATTATAGGTTCACATCCTACAATAAAATCTGCTATCTTGCTACCAAAACAGGATAAACCCCCAAAATCACTTTTA
Organism: Dolichospermum sp.; assembly: GCA_046070105.1. Taxonomy (GTDB): domain Bacteria; phylum Cyanobacteriota; class Cyanobacteriia; order Cyanobacteriales; family Nostocaceae; genus Dolichospermum. Next base: position 4,195 of record JBJUHT010000134.1, on the reverse strand, counting down.
GTCTATACTGGTTAGTGGTGACTCAATTATGTTACCTATTAAAATACCATCATGACTTATGACATTTTAGGAAGATAACTTAATAAAAATTAACTTATACATCCATGACCATTTCACCATGTCGCAGCCACACCTTTGTAGACTACAAATACCTCAATCAATTATTATTAGAGGTTCAAGAAAATTGCCGTCGTCATAATAATAGTAAAATTGTTAGCATTCCCGTGGAGATTGGTTTAGTTGATCCTTTGCTGGTTTTCGATAAATTTAGTCAAAAAAACACCAAAAACTTCTATTTTGAAAATAGAAGTAATGGTGAAGCGATCGCAGCAATTGATACTGTAGATAAAATAGAAGTTTTTGGGAAAAATAGATTTATAAAATCAGAAGAATTTATCAAAAATTGTCTGAAAAATATAATTTCTATTTCTCTGGAAAATCAGACTTTTTCTCAACCTCATTTTTTTTGTACTTTCAGTTTTTTTGATCAGCATGAACAAGGCGATTATCCATTTGCTTCTGCTACGGTTTTCTTGCCTTGTTGGCAAATTGTATTAAAAAATAATTGCTGCACATTAATAATGAATACAATTATTAATTCTCAGGTAAATATTACCAAATTATTAGATAATTTACAAAGCCATTTAAAAATGATTAAATCTTTGATAAATTACTCCATAAGTATTGATAAATTTTCCTTAAATTGCTATAGAAAAATTACTAAAAATGGTGACAAGTTTAAAAATTCAGTCTCATCAATTTTAGAAATCATTCAATCTCAACATTTAAGTAAAGTCGTTTTAGCTGATACCTTAGATGTCAACAATAATCAGGATTTTAAATTACTACAATCTTTAAATAATCTGCGTCAATTACATCCTAATTGTCATGTATTTTCTATCGGCAATGGTCAAGGACAAAACTTTATTGGTGCTAGTCCAGAACGGTTAATTAGTATTCACAAACAACAGTTAATTACTGATGCTTTAGCAGGTTCAGCACCCAGAGGTAAAACACCTATAGAAGATACTGCAAATGCTAACAACTTAGTTAATAATACTAAAGAAAAACACGAACATAAACTTGTTCTGGATTTTATTACTCAACATTTATCTCAACTAGGTTTATGCCCACAAGTTTTAGCTCCCAGACTCCGAAAATTATCCAATATCCAGCATTTATGGACACCAATTACAGCCATGGTCCCGAATAATATTCATCCCTTACAAATCATTTCTAAATTGCATCCTACACCAGCAGTTGCCGGTGCAGCTAGAGATATTGCTTGTAACGAAATTCGCCGTTATGAAAATTTTGAAAGAGGTTTATATGCAGCACCTTTAGGTTGGGTAGACGGAGAAGGAAATTGTGAATTTATTGTCGGCATTCGTTCGGCTTTAATTGATGGTAATTATGCTAGACTTTATGCAGGTGCAGGTATTGTTGCCGGCTCAGATCCTCAAAAGGAATTTGCAGAAGTGCAACTTAAATTACAAGCTTTATTAAAAGCCTTGGTTTAACATTTTTATGATTACCTCGTTCCTAGACTCCTGGCTAGGAATACCAGCTATGAGGCTCTGCCTCCCCTGTTACTAGCGGCAGAGCCGCAATTCGGCATTCCCAGTCTCTGACTGGGAACGAGATTAATAATATGATTATAAATCTCGATGACTAAATGATTTTGCATTTGCACCAGTGTAAGTTTTCACAATATGTCCATTACCAGACATTTGATATTTGTATGTGATCAAACCCTCCAAACCAACAGGTCCACGAGGTGGCATTTGTTGGGTACTAATTCCCACTTCTGCACCAAAACCATAGCGAAAACCATCAGCAAACCGGGTAGAACAATTATGATAAACTCCCGCTGCATTTACTAACCCTTGAAAAGTTTCTGCTGCTGTGATATCTTCTGTAATGATTGCTTCTGTATGCCGAGAACCATAATTATTAATATGGGATATTGCTTCTGTTAAAGAATCCACAATTTTAATGGCTAAAATTAAATCACTGTATTCTGTTCTCCAGTCTTCTTCTGTTGCGGCCGCAATATTAGGTAAAATTTTTAAACTGCGTTCATCTCCTCTTAATTCTACATTTTCTGCTGCTAAAGCTGCGGCAATGTGAGGAAGAAATTCCTCAGCAATACTACTATGAATTAGCAATGTTTCTACAGCATTGCAAGCAGCAGGATATTGAATTTTAGAATCTACAGTAATACTAATAGCTTTGTCAATATCCGCTTTTTCATCTATATAAATATGACAAATTCCATCAGCATGACCTAATACTGGAATCCGAGTATTATCCTGCACAAATTTTACAAAAGCATTGGAACCCCTGGGAATAATTAAATCTACATATTTATCTAATTGCAACAGTTCTAATATTTCTTCCCTGGTTGTTAACAATTGTACCACGTCACCATTCACATCAGTCTGAGATAATCCTTGCTTAATAGCTTTAACTATCGCTTCGCAAGAATTTAACGCTTCCTTACCACCTTTGAGAATTACACCATTACCTGATTTAATTGCTAAAGAAACAATTTGAATAGCCGCTTCAGGACGCGCTTCAAAGATAATCCCTAAAACACCCAAGGGACAAGTAATACGTTTAAGAATTAAACTATTGTCAATTTCTCGATTAATTTGTACCTGACCAATTGGATCATCTAGTTTACCAACATCTCGCACACCTGCGATCGCATCTCTTAATTTATGTTCATCTAGTTGCAACCTTTTGTAAAGAGGTTTAGCGATTCCTGTCGCTATTGCTGCTTGACAATCAGCCAAATTGGCTTGCAAAATATCATCCTTAGCTGATTCTAAACCCTGAGCGATCGCTTCAATCGCTTGATTTTTCCCTTCAGAGGAAAGAATGGCCAGCTTACTTGCAGCTTGACGAGTCTGTTGAGCAATCGCACTTAGAGAAGAAGCAATGTTAAAATTAGTCATAGCACCTAATATCTTCAAAATGTAGCCACAAGTTATTTATTCCCATCCTATCAATTTTCCCGCTCTATATTTATTAGATTAACCGGCCCATCTCATTAGATAAATTTTGGATAAAAATTAGCTGAAATAGCTAATTTTTACCGAATTTTCGGAAATTCACCAAATCAATTTTAGAGACTTAACCTTGTCGAACACGACGTTCAAATTCTGCGGAAGTTTTTCCAACCACATCCAATGCTAAGGGATATATATCATTATGTTCCTGCTTCAGCCAGCCTAAGAGATTGGCAATCTGAGCATTCCGTAAATCTAAATCAGTCTGAAAAATGATTGAAGTTGCCATCGCTTCAGCATATTGACGCGGATGGCCTTGATGCACAAAAGTATTCACTAAAGCAGTTAAAGCTTCCTGTGGCACATTAGCAGGATTTCCTTCTGTGGACATAATTTTTGAAAAAAATAAACTTAATAAATTAGAGTAATTTATCCAAACAAGTAGATGCCATTAGTAACATTACTTAATTTTTTCCATGTCAGCCTAAAAACAATTACGTAAGCTTACTTAAAATAGGCTCAATCTATTGACAAAATACATAAAATATGAATTACACTCCCATAGGATTTCAAGGCGATTCCTCAATAATTTACCAGAGAAGCTATTTTCTCTTTAACCATAAGCTATTTATCCCCACCTAATTTCCATAACCCTTGCAAAATAAGAGGTTATTAATTAATAATAAAGTTTAATTATACGAAAAAATGATATATAATACTTAATTTTTTGACTAAGTATCAATAATTAAATTAAAATAAAATCAGGAATATTATTTAGGTTTTATCAGTAGTACGGATTCGGTATCTATGTCTTCTTATTGGCTTTATAGCCGAGAAACTTTACATTTCTTTACAGAAAAGTTCTTTACATCTTCAGAAATAAGTGATATTCATATAAATGTGGGTCGAGAGAAATGCTCAACCCAAAACTAGAACAGCAACAAGGACATAAAACAATGGCAGTTGAAAAAACCAATTCTTCCTCCAGCTTGGCAGAAGTTATTGACAGAATCTTAGACAAAGGTATCGTAATTGATGCTTGGGTTCGTGTTTCCTTAGTTGGTATCGAATTACTAGCAATTGAAGCTCGTATCGTTATCGCTTCTGTTGAAACCTACTTGAAATATGCTGAAGCAGTTGGCTTAACCCAATCTGCCGCAGTACCTGCTTAATTTTAATAA
>JBJUHT010000133.1:0-4079 GCA_046070105.1 Dolichospermum sp. | reverse complement strand
TTGGAGCTTTAATGGTTTCTCGTCAAGTTTTGGGTAAACCAAATTTAATTAGTTTATTCATAGAATTATCTATATCTGCTTTGGTGGGAATTGGTGTATTTTCTCTCATTGCTTCGAGAATGAATATTCCAGAGGTGAATACTTTTGTAATTAAGATGCGACAAAAGTTTTTAAAGAAATAATAAGAAATAAATTAAAATTACCGTCAGATAATTCCCATGCTAATCGAATTTACCCTCGCCAATTTTAAAAGTTACAGCACAGGCCACTTACCTTTGGGGTCTCTGACTGTTTTAATAGGTGCAAACGCCGCAGGTAAAAGTAACGCTTTGGAAGGTTTGCGCTTGCTGTCATGGCTGGCACAAGGACAAAAACTCTCTAGTATTCAATATGCTGTGAATAGTGCCGAGGCAGTGGTGCGTGGTCGAGTCAATGATTTATGCTATCATGGACAATCAAGTTTTACCATTGGTTGCCGATTAGATATACCTGAATGGAATGAATTAAATATAACTCTGAGCGTGCGTGATGGAGAACTACACATCAGTAGTGAGCGCATTACTGACTCAATAAATACAGTCCCCTTATATGAATTAGATCAACCTTCCCAGGGCATAAATACAGATGTTGGTGTGGCCTATAACAACTTTACAAGGGGTCAAAACAAGCCAAGAATAACTTGCAGTGATCAAATCGCTATATTTGTCCAATTAGATAGCCCTGGGCGTTTTGATGTCAAATATGAAAAATCCCAAAAAATAATTCCTGAGACTGTCCGTGAATATCAACGAGTCTTACAGAATATTCTGTTTTTAGATCCTATTCCCGCCAAAATGCGCGAGTACAGTTTCAAATCTGATCAGCGATTACAAGAAGATGGTAAAAATCTTTCTAGCGTTTTATATCGTTTATGGCAAAACCAACCTGAAAATCAACAGACCATTCTCAATTTCATCCAGAGTTTACCAGAACAGGCTATAGATGGGCTAGATTTCCTGATTGGACCCAGGGATGAGGTTATGGTGCGACTAGCAGAAACTTTTGGCGATAACCGTCGCTATTATGAAGCAGCATTATTATCAGATGGTACATTACGAGTGTTAGCGATCGCTGCTGCTATGCTATCGGCTACAGAAGGTAGTTTAGTAGTAATTGAAGAAATTGACAACGGTGTTCATCCCAACCGTGCTAAACATCTACTGGCCAGCATTCGAGATATTGCCGAGAGGCGTAAATTACGAGTATTGCTTTCTACCCATAACCCAGCTTTAATGGATGCCTTACCTGATGTTGCTTTAGGTGATGTAGTCTTTTGTTTCCGAGATCCACAAGGCAGGAATAAAGGAAATAGCCGCCTTGTTAGGCTTAGAGATATGGACGATTACTCTAGTCTAATATTACAAGGACCATTGGGACAACTGGTAACTACTGGGGTAGTGGATAGGTTTGTTAAGTCACCGCACACACCGGAAGACAGAAAACAGCAAGCTCTGGCCTGGCTGTCTCGCTTGCAGGAGTACAGCTATGAGTAGTATCTGCTTGATTGATACTAGCGTATTCCTCAATATACTTAACGTTCCCCGCTGTAATGAGGATAGGGAATCAGTGATGCAAAATTTTCAGGAGTATATTGAGTTAGGCTGTACTTTTCTGTTACCTATGGCGACAATACTGGAAACAGGCAACCACATTGCCCAGAACGGTGACGGTACAATCCGAAGAAAAACAGCTATCCATTTTGTTGAACAAGTTAAGGCTGCATTTAACGGAGACGCACCCTGGCGGCCTACAGCATTTCCAGATACAAAAGAAATATTATCCTGGATTGACCAATTCCCGGATCTGGCAGGCAAAAATAAAGCTCCTGATAAGCAAGAAGGAACAAGCTTTGGTGATCTCAACATCATTCAAGAATTTCATAAATCGTGTCAACTCTTCCCTATGAGTGAAGTATTTATTTGGTCACTAGATAGGGATTTACAAAGTTATCACCAAATGTCAAAATGAATACATGAATCAGTAATGGTTTCTCGTCAGGTTTTGGGTAAACCAAATTTGATTACTTTATTAATAGAATTATCTATATCTGCTTTGGTGGGAATTGGTGTATTTTCTCTCATTGCTTCGAGAATGAATATTCCAGAGGTGAATACTTTTGTAATTAAGATGCGACAAAAATTTTTAAAGAAATAAATTAAAATTACTGTAAAATTTAATTCAATAGAATGAATCAGGAAATTAGGAACTGGCGTTTTGAAACCCTTGTAGAGACGTTCTATAGAACGTCTCTACATTCATTTTCACCAGATGTCTATTAGACATCTGGGGGCAAAGATTGGATAATTAATTTCTTCCCAGTCTTTACCCATAATTTGCTGTCACCACTTGTACAAGTGACAACTTACCCTTAAAATGTTAAACAGCGTCTATCTGGAAATCAAATTCCAGGCTAAACCCATCAATTAGCAGTGCTATTTGATTTCAGTGTTTATATTAAATTTCACGAGAGGTTATGGACAAAAGTCCAACAGATGGCAGTAGTACCCTCCTCTAAGCTGGCGAGGCAGTCTCCCAGCGCGGGGGAGACTTTAGGAGATGTCTATTATGCTGACCCAGGAAATTCGTAGTTCCTTAGATCTTGCTGACTTAAATCAGCTTAAATGTGATTTGAATTGTCTACAGCCTGTAGATGTGGGAGATTATATCAGCCAATTGCCAGAAAAACAAAGGGCGATCGCTTTTCGGCTACTCAACAAAGACCAAGCCATAGATGTCTTTGAATATTTACCCACAGAAGTACAGGAAGAACTAATCAACTCTCTCCACGATGCCCAGGTAGTCCATCTGGTGGAAGAAATGAGTCCTGACGAACGGGCGGAATTATTTGATGAACTACCAGCGGGAGTAGTTAAACGACTATTACAACAACTCAGCCCAGAACAAAGACAAGCCACGTCAACGATTCTCGGCTATCCAGAAGGGACAGCGGGACGGGTAATGACCACGGAATATGTCCGTTTGCGGCGAGGCTTAACTGTGGGTGAAGCCCTCAGTAAAATCCGCCTGCAAGACGAAGATAAGGAAACAATTTACTACGCCTATGTCACCGATGATAACCGCAAATTAGTCAGTGTAGTTTCTTTGCGTCAGCTATTATTTACCTTTCCCGATGTTTTAATTAAAGATATTGCCAGCCCTCACGTCGTCAAAGTCAGAACAGAAACAGCCCAGGAAGAAGTCGCCCGGATTATGCAGCGTTACGACTTAATCGCCATGCCTGTGGTTGATAGGGAAGATAGATTAGTCGGTATTATTACGATTGATGATGTAGTAGATATTTTAGAAGAAGAAGCTACAGAAGATATCCAAAAATTGGCAGGGGTCAGTGGTGACGAAGAAGCTTTATCTGCCCCACACATTACCATTCGGAAACGGTTGCCTTGGTTATTGGGGATTATGGGATTATACATTGGCGCGGCCAGTGCGATCGCTCCTTTTCAATCTGTGATTGCTGCTGTACCAGTCCTGGCCGTGATTATGCCCATATTTTCTAATACTGGCGGCACTGTCGGTATACAAGCACTTACCGTAACTATTCGTAGTTTAGGCGTAGGAGACGTTACACCTGAAGATACCTGGAAAATCCTCCGTAAAGAACTCTTAGCTGGTTTAGGAACAGCCCTAGCATTAGGAATGACAATGATTGCCCTTTCGCTGATTTGGGCTAAATCCCAAGAAAAATGGGTAGCTTTAATTGCAGGGGCAGTCATGGCCACTAATACAATGGTGGCTGTGACTTTGGGAACTTTGTTACCCATGGCCTTAAAGCGGTGGAAATTAGATCCGGCTTTAATGAGTGGTCCGTTAGTCACAACCATGTTAGATACTATCGGTTTTTTAACCTTTCTCAGTATGGTTTCTATGGCTTTAAATATATTTCACTTACAATCTTAAAAGATTGGTAATGGGTAATGGGTAATGGGTAATGGGTAATGGGTAATGGGTAATGGGTAATGGGTAATTCACGTTTTACAACTAACAACTAACAACGGACAACTAACAACGGACAACTGACAACT
>JBJUHT010000132.1:0-29600 GCA_046070105.1 Dolichospermum sp. | reverse complement strand
GTAAAATATAGGCTAATGCAGGGGTTTCCGCTCTTATGAGGTACATATTAAGCCCCCTCTCGAAGAGCGGGGAGGGGGTTGGGGGTGGGATGACTTTGTACCTCATAACATCGGTAAGTGCTGTATGATCCTACAGCGATTTTCATGTAAATGAACCACGGTTTTTGTTTCGCGCAAAGGCGCAAAGCAGGAAAGACGCAAAGGAAGAAGGTAATCAAAGTGTCGTTTAAATTGCCGAAAACTGCTGTAAATCAGACGTGAATACCTCTTTTTTCTCTACCTCTGTGTCCTAATAGGTTCGTTCAAAAAAAATCCATTCACAACCCATCGAGAATTGCTATACTCACATCTTGTAGCTTGACGCGGAACAAAAATCATCAAAAGGGGAAAAATTATGGAATCTCTAGATATAAAATGGATTCGTTCTCAGTTTCCCGCACTCACGCAAACAATCAACAAAAAGCCAGCAATTTTCTTTGATGGACCAGGGGGAACACAAGTTCCTGGTGGAGTTTTAGACGCAATTAGTGATTATTTAGTTAGATCAAATGCGAATGTTCATGGTACTTTTGCTACTAGTTTGCGAACAGATGCTTTAATTACTTCGGCCAGAGCAGCGATCGCTGACTTCTTAGGATGCGATAATGATGAAATAGTATTTGGCGCAAATATGACCACTCTCACGTTCTCTGTGAGTCGCGCTATTGGTAGAGAATTACAAGCTGGTGATGAAATTATCGTTACAGACTTAGATCATGCTGCGAATATTTCTCCTTGGTATGCTTTAGCAGAAAAAGGTGTAATTATTCGTGCTGTGGATATCAATACTTCTGATTGTACTTTAGATTGGCATGATTTAGAAAAAAAGATAAATTCCCGCACCAAATTAGTAGCAGTTACCTATGCTTCTAACGCCGTGGGGACAATTAATGATATTAGTAAAATAGTCAAAATAGCCCACAATGTCGGGGCTTTAGTATATGTTGATGCTGTCCATTACGCGCCCCATGGACCAATTAATGTTCATCATTTAGATTGTGATTTTCTAGCCTGTTCTGCTTACAAATTCTTCGCACCTCATGTAGGAATTGTCTACGGAAAAAGAGAACATTTAACCAGATTTTCCCCTTATAAAGTTAAACCAGCAACAGAAGAAATTCCCTCAAAATGGGAAACAGGAACTTTAAATCATGAAGGTTTAGCCGGGTTAATAGCAGCGATTAATTATTTAGCCAAATTAGGTTGTCATGTTTCCCCAAACTTAGATAATGAATTACTTTCCTCCTTAATAGAAGCTGACAGAGAAGGTTTAACTACCTTCCATTGTCCTCGATTTTTGACCGCACCAGAACAAAAAAATCATCAATTAGTATCAGCTTATCATAGTCGGCGAGCAGCTTTAATAGCAGCAATGTCAGCCATTCAACAATATGAAAGAGAATTAAGTAAAAAGCTAATTTCAGGATTATTAAAAATCCCTGGTTTAAGCTTATATGGTATTACAGAACCCAGTCAATTTACATGGCGGACACCAACAGTATCTATTCGCATAGCCGGAAAAACGCCCGCAACCATAGCCCAAATATTAGGAGAAAAGGGAATATTTGTTTGGTACGGAAATTTTTATGCAATTAACCTCACAGAAAAACTAAATGTAGAAATATCTGGTGGATTATTGCGGATAGGACTAGCCCATTATAACACAGTTGAAGAAATAGATCAACTATTACAAACCCTTAATGAAATTGTTTAAGAGGGAACAGGGAACAGGGAACAGGGAACAGGGAACAGGTTTTGAGCAACTTTACTTTTCGTTACTTATGTCGGTTTTTTTCCGTTTACCTACTTAGTCTCATTAACCCCTAATTAGTCCACGGAGGTGGACTTTGCTTGTGTAGTAGTGACCTTCAGCCTAACACTCTTCACAGACACGACGTATATTGATAATATCGCTCATTTTTCTCAGTTGAACAAATAAACGTTCCAACTGAGAACAATCGCGCACATCAATTCCTAAATCAATTAAAGCAGGTTCTCCCAAGGAAGTTTTAACTTGAGCGTGACGAACATTGATACCTTGGTCGCTTAATCGACACAGGACATCTTTTAATACTCCAACTCTATCTAGAGCCTCAATTTGCATATTAACAGGATATGTATGAGGACGACTTTGGCTTTCCATAAATGGGTTCCAGCGCACTGGTACTAAACGCTCATATTCAACATGATCTAGATTATGACAACCTTGACGGTGTATAGAAATTCCTCTTCCCCTTGTCACAGCGCCCACAATTGGTTCCCCAGGAATGGGGGTACAACAACCGGCGATATGATAAACTAAACCCTCCACCCCAATAATAGGGGAATCACTAGTACGGTATGTCAATAAAGAATCAGTCTTTTCTGGGCGCGAAGTTTTTGCTATTGATTCTTTAGGGAGAAATGGGATCATATCACTAACAGGTTGTTTACCTTTCACCACTTCGCGCCAACGGTTCAGGACTAGATTTAAACTAACCTCCCCATAACCTAAACTAGCCAGTAAATCTTCTACGGTATGATAATTACACTTTTCCGCCACAGTCTGCATAGCCTCTGATTTGAGTAAGTTCTCAAAACCAGCTTTCCCCAATTCTTTTTCTAATAAATCCCGTCCCCTGGCGATATTTTCTTCTCTGCGCGATCGCTTATACCATTGTTTAATACGATACTTCGCCGCCGAAGTACCAACAAAATTTAACCAATCTAAACTGGGATGACAATTTTTTTGGGTAATAATGTCAACAATATCACCATTATGCAATCGCGTTGATAAGGGAACAATGCGCCCATTTACCCGCGCCCCTGCACAGTGGTTTCCGATTTCTGTATGAATGCGATAGGCAAAATCTATACTTGTAGAACCAGGACTTAAAGGAATAACATCCCCCTTGGGAGTGAAGACATAAACACCATCTTCAAACAGATTATCTTTCACACTATCTAAGTATTCTTGAGCATCTTTTAAGTCACTTTGCCAATCTAACAATTGGCGTAACCAAGTAAATTTTTCATCAGAACTTGTTAAGTTAGTATTCTCAGAACCACCAGTTTCTTTATACTTCCAATGAGCAGCAATTCCGTATTCCGCGATATGGTGCATTTCCAGAGTGCGAATTTGCACTTCTAAGGGTCGCCCTGTCAAACCAATTACCCCAGTATGTAGAGATTGATAATTGTTTGGTTTAGGCAGACCTATATAATCCTTAAATCTACCAGGGATGGGACGAAAAGTATCATGAACCACCGCTAAAGCTCGATAACATTCTTCATTAGTTTGGACAATAATTCGCAGCGCCGCCAAATCATAAATTTCATGAAATTCCTTTTGCTGCCGCCGCATTTTTTGATAAATGCTATAAAGGTGTTTAGGACGACCGCTAATTTCCAAACAATTAATACGCGCTTTCAGTAACCGACGGCGCAGAGTCTCCGTAGCTTTAAGTAACTTTTCTTCCCTATCCGTGCGTTTTTCAGCGACACATTGCTGAGTTTCTCGATAGGCCTCCGGTTCTAGATATTTGAATGCTAGGTCTTCTAATTCCCATTTAATCTGCCAAATTCCTAAACGATTCGCCAAAGGTGCGAAAATATCTCGTGTTTCCTGGGCGCTACGTTGACGACTAGATTCTGGCATATATTGAAGAGTCCGCATATTATGCAAACGGTCTGCCAATTTGACCACAATTACCCGAATATCTTGCGCCATAGCCAGAAACATACGCCGGAAATTTTCCGCTTGACTTTCGGTTTTGCTGGTAAAATTAATTTTCGACAGCTTAGTAACACCTTCTACCAATTGTCGCACCTCTGCTCCAAAGCGTGCTTCTATGTCTTCACCTGTAACTTCTGTATCTTCAACTACATCATGAAGTAAGCCCGCTGCTATCATAACAGGACTACCACCTAATTCCCGGAGTATTTCCGCCACAGCCACAGGGTGAGCAATATAAGGCTCTCCAGATTTTCGAGTTTGACCTCCGTGTAATTCATAAGCAAACTGAAATGCTCGACAAATAAGGGCGTTACCGTTATACGTTCGTTCTTCTTCCTCAGTAAGTATGGGTGCTGGAGGTTCAATTAAACATCTGTTAAGCCAGTCTGGGAGAACGACATCAGTAGGGGGTTTGATAGCTATATTACTCATAAAATCAAAAAGGTAATTTGTGGATAGGTTGGAAAATAGTTAAAATTGACAGCACCGCCATAAAATAGATGCTGTTGTTTGGGGTTTTAGAGAATAATAGAGATTAATAAAGAAAGATGATATGCCAATTGTATTGTTTGTAGTTATCATCTAATCAGTAAAAAACCTATTGACTAAAAAACTAGCCTCAATTACAATTCAAGGCTGGTGATTTTGAGCAGAAACCAAAGAAAGTTTAATTGTATGAGAGAATTTTCTTGACATTAATATTATCCTAATTAGCCTAAAATGTCTTTGAATTGTGATAAATATCAAGAATTGGCAACATTTCTAGACGAGTTACAAACTAATGTAACAATAAATCAACTCGATATTCATCAACTACGGTTAAATTTTACCAAGTTGCAAACATTTTTTTTACATCAAATTGTTCCCTTAGTTGATGACAATTCCCAGCAACTGTCCTATAAAACGGAAATAAGTAAACAGTTGCGACTCTTGGAAGTGGATATAATGTTTCTCCAAGGGGCAAGGCATTCAACAACGCTACAGGCTAGATTAAAGAATATTGAAGAACGCATTAATACTTTAATTAGATATTGTCAAGCTATTATTCAGCCATTGGCAGATAAGTAATCATAAACCACAAATATACTGAAATTAAATGAATTTAACTTACTCACAAACTAACTACTTAATAAGTATATAAAACTTAACAAAAAAAACTACTAAAGTCCTAGTAAAATGGTAAATTAATTTCAGTAACACCGATGATCAGGCTGTGTTTCTTGATAGTCCATCAACTTAAATAGATACAGGATAGTTATATGTTTAATAGAATACGTCGCCTTTTAAGTAGATTTTTCAATAATTCTCGGAGAGTCAACAACGAACCACTAAATAAAGTGAGTTTGATTGTAATTATTTTAGTTGATATTTTCATTTTAATTAATGTCTTTACGGGTTTAAATGATATTAGTCAATGGTATCTTAGCCCGTCTCAGTCTTATCCATGCTATTCTGAATGGAACGATTATAAAGCAGATACTAGGACAAATAAAGATTATGAATTTCTGATCAGTGGATTACCTGATAGTAGTAATGAGCAAACAATTCAACAAAGATATCAAGATGCAGAAAACAGACATTTGGGTAAAGTTTCGCCAATATGTTTAAATTATGCAGAATTTAAAGATCAACTAAACAATCCTGAAAATCAGAAAATTCTGAAAACGATAAATCAGAAACAAGATAAGATTAATCAACTCCAACAGGCCAATAATACAATTCGTCAACAATACGATTCTACACTTTTAGAAAAAATTGCTGGTCAGCCTTCAGGTAATTCTATTAATCAAGTAAAAGCGGAAAAAGCTAAACAGGAATTAACGCAAAACAACCGCAATATTTCTGTCTTAAAACAAGAAATTGCTAATCTACAAAATCAACTGCTGAACAAACCTGAGAGTATTAATTTCCTCTCTTTTGTCAAGGACGAAACTAAATTTAACCAAGTTGCAAAAAGTCATCAAGACGCATCATTTTGGTATTCTAGCATTCAATTTCTATTTCAGTCCATCTTCCTACTGCCCTTGATTTTGGTTGCATTATTGGTTAATAACTTCAGTCAACGCCAAGGATATGGATTAATAAGCCTCATAAGCTGGCATTTGCTAGTTATATTTCTCATTCCTCTAGTTCTAAAAATATTTGAATTTCTGCAAATTGGTGTCATATTTCAATATTTATCTGATCTCATTAATCGTCTGTTTGCAGGGTTAATCTTCCTCCTGCGTTACCTTTATATTTTAGTAATTCCTGTACTTGGTTTTGGGATCATCAAATTTTTCCAAACCGTTGTATTTAATACCAAAATTCAGGCTACTAAAAGAATTCAAGAATCAAGGTGTATTCGCTGTGCCAAAAAAATTCGTCCACGAGATAGTTACTGTCCCCACTGTGGTTATGATCAATATATTGAATGCCATAATTGCCATAATTTGACCTATAGAGGATTACCTTATTGTTATCATTGTGGTGCTGATCAAAATTCTAATCCCGTAGAACAGAATTAAAAATCAAAAAGTATATTTGATCAATGTTGGGTTTCACTGTCGTTCAACCCAACCTACACAAATTTAAACTTAGCAACATATTTCTTAACTTATTTATTAGATAAAATCGAATTAAGTAGGTAAACGGAAAAAACCGACATAAGTAACGAAAAGTAAAGTTTCCCTGTTCCCTGTTCCCTGTTCCCTGTTCCCTTGTCATAACGACAATTTTTAACGCCAACCTACTTACTAACTTAAATCTAAAGAGAGGGTTTATGTCATCAATTACGAATGTAACAGAAGCCACATTTAAACAAGAAGTATTAGAAAACGAAACACCCGTTTTAGTTGACTTTTGGGCCCCCTGGTGTGGTCCGTGTAAAATGTTATCTCCTGTCGTCGAAGAAGTAGCTACAGAATACGAAGGACAATTGAAAGTTGTTAAAGTCAATACAGATCAAAATCCCACAGTTGCTAGTCATTACGGGATTCGTACCATTCCCACCTTGATGGTATTTAAAGGAGGAAGACAAATTAATACTGTTGTTGGTGCTGTTCCCAAAACCACTTTAGCTGCTACCTTAGATAAATATATTACCAGAGAGAAGTAATTAAAAAAACAGGGATATTAGAGATAAAAACCTCGCATTTACCTCCTGTGCGTCTCTGCGTGATCAAAAATACCCTGTAATTCCATCAAAAAATAACAAACAACCGTCAATTGAACAGCAGACAAAAAAGCGTTACTCTAAATAGGACAAAACAGAGGAGAATACCGTGAGTTTCAGCACCCAGACCCAAGCATTAGACGTACCTAGTGCCATAATACAACGCCGTTCCATCAAAACCTTCAAACCAGATTCTATTTCCCCCGACTTACTCAAACAACTAGTAGAATTAACCGTAGCAGCACCCAGTAGTTTTAACGTTCAATCTTGGAGAATAGTATTAGTTCAAGAGGAAACGCAAAAACAAGCATTATGCGCGGCTTCCTGGAATCAAAAGCAAATTATCCAAGCGCCCGTTACCTTTGTTTTCGCGGCTGACGCTGCTGCGGGAGAAAAGGACTTAACACCCATTTTAGAACAAGGGTTAGCCACAGGAGCCTGGAATGAGGGAACTGTGAATTATTTTAGAAATGCAATTCCCCAATTTCAAGCAGGGTTAGGAGACAAGCGCCGGGAATACGCTATTAAAGATGCCATGATAGCAGCTACAAACTTAGTCTTAGCCGCAGAAAGCCTGGGTTTATCTACCTGCTTTATGAATGGTTGGATTGAAGAACAGGTCAAAGCTATAATTGGTGCTGAGAATAACCCAGACATAGCCATTGCTGTTTTAGTACCGGTCGGTTATGCGGCCGAACCGCGTTTAAATCCCGGTCGTTTACCATTATCGCTGAATGTATCCGTAGATAAGCTAGACAACCCCTATGAAGGTTAATTAGGGATTTGGGGGGGTTAGGTGAGGACAATTTTGGGCTAAATGAACCATATTTTTAGTTTCGCGCAAAGACGCTAAGGAAGGTTGAATATTTTGTGTGAGGCCGCACAAAATTATGAAATTCATCTGTTCCCATTTTCGTTTATCTGCGTTTATCTGCGTTTAATTATTCTATCTAGCTTTGTTTTAATTATACTTACTATAAAAACTATATATTTCGGTTGTTTAAATTACAAAGTGATAATTTTTAATTGTACATCAATAAACATAAAAATAGTTGGTTTTGATTTAAAAATATTGTAATACGGCAATGACTAAAATCTGTTGCTGGCTCTCTCATTAATTCTAGAAGTTTTACTTTTAGTTTTTCTAACAATTCACAAAAATTTACTTAACCTAAATATTGGGTTTAGTAAGTTCAATTTCTAACAGTGATTTAGTTTAGCTACATTCATAATTACTGTTGTTTGAAATATTTTCCCTATTTTTCAGGGGAGTAAATGACTGAACTCGCAGCAAATTTATCATATTTATGTTTGGCTGGATAGAGTAGTAAATAAGTCTAGGAGATTGTAATGCTGGATTTTTTCACTTCATTGAATGAGCATAATTTACCATATCCAGATCCTTTACATCCTATCGTGGTTCACTTTGTAATTGCGATGGTTCTATTTTCTGTTTTCTGTGATGTTGCTGGGTATTTAACTGGTAGAACTCGCTTATTTGAGGTGAGTTGGTGGAATATGTGTATTGCTACAGTGGCGATTTTTGTGGCAATTATTTTTGGTCAATTTGAGGCGGGTTTGGCTAAACCTTATGAACTAGCTAAATCAGTTTTAAATGTTCATACTCTCATTGGTTGGTCACTTTCTGGAATTATTACGGCTATTACAGCTTGGCGTTATGTTTTGCGGAGTCAAAACCCGAATAAACTGCCTTTTCATTATATAGCTGTGGGTATTTTATTAACATTAATTGTCGGTTTTCAAGTGTATCTTGGTGATGAACTTGTATGGGTGTATGGCTTACATACTGTACCTGTTGTGGACGCGGTCAAGGATGGAATATTGCCATGAATTCAGAATTATTAGATCAAATTAGTCATCAAATGGGTGCAAATGGTTTACCTTATGCCATTCCTATTCATCCTAATTTAGTACATCTAACATTAGGTTTATTCATCATTGCCATCATTTTTGATCTTTTGGGTGTCTTCTTCCCTGTGGAAAAATGGCTATTCAAATTTTTGGGAATTAAAGTTGAGCGTTCTCAATTATTTGATGTGGGTTGGTATAACGTTTTTGCCGCTGCTGTAATTACATTCTTTACCGTTGGTGCGGGTTTTTATGAAATGTTATTGGCAGCCCCACCAGCAGATATTAAAAGTCCTTGGGGAATGTTAGCAATGCCCACAATGATGTGGCATGGTGTCGGTGGTGTATTGCTATTAGCAATGATTGTTGGTATGACTTTTTGGCGAGGTTGGCAACGTTATGTTATCGGCAAATATGAAGAGCGAGAAGTACAAATTTCTTATCTCGTTGTCGGTGTAATTATTATGTTGGTGATGTATGTTCACGGCACATTAGGAGCGCATTTGGCAGCAGATTTTGGTGTTCACAACACAGCCGATAAATTACTGCGAGCCGGACAAGACATTAATCAAATATTGGGTAAATAGGTAATTGGTAATGGGTAATGGGTAATGGGTAATGGGTAATGGGTAATGGGTAATGGGTAATGGGTAATGGGTAATGGGTAATGGGTAATTGGTAATGGGTAATTGGTAATGGGTAATGGGTAATGGGTAATTGGTAATGGGTAATTAAAAACCAACTGACAACTGACAACTGACAACTGACAACTAACAACTGACAACTGACTATTATGAAAATTCGGCAAATTCTCAACTTTTTTACCCTAGCTGCTGGGGCAGTTGCCGTAACTTTTACTAGTCTATGGATTGGTAAACAGGCTTATTATTGGCTTCCTCCTCAAGGGGCTGCTGAATCTCATTTAATTGATGATTTATTTAGCTTTTTGGTAACATTAGGAGCTTTAATTTTCCTGGGAGTAACTGCTACTCTTCTCTATTCCATCACTTTTCATCGTGCCAGAGCGACGGATTTTAGTGATGGTCCCCACATTGAAGGTAATATAACTTTGGAGGTAGTTTGGACGGCAATTCCGATTATGTTGGTATTATGGATTGCTGGTTATAGTTACCAAGTTTACGAACAAATGGGTATCCAGGGACCGTCTCACCAGATACATCTACATAATCCCATGAAAATGGAGTCTGTTGCTGTTGTAGAAGATAAAGATCCAGCAGCCATAGTCGAAGATGTAGAACATATTGATGTATCTGCTAAACAATGGGCTTGGGTGTTTCATTATCCAACCAAGGACGTTACCAGTACAGAATTACATTTACCCCAGGATAGTCGTGTCCGTCTTAATCTACATTCGGAAGATGTACTTCACGGCTTTTATATACCCGCTTTCCGTCTTAAACAAGACATTATTCCTGGTCATGATCTGGACTTTGAATTTACTCCTATTCGCCCCGGTGCTTATGATTTAACTGATTCCCAATATAGCGGTACATATTTTGCTACTATGCGAGCAAAAGTAATTGTGGAATCACCTAGTCAATATCAGCAGTGGTTAAGCAAAGCTGCAAGTCAAGAACTCACTCCAGCACCTAACCAAGCGGCTTCTGAATACGCTCAAAAACTCGAAAACGGAATTAATAGCGGTTGGAAAACTGTTAAACCCGCTACACCCCCTTTGGTCAATTTCTCTGGTTAACTAACCTTTTGCTTTTAGATTTGGTCATCAAAAATCTAAAAATTGGCAATCTAAAATCTAAAATCTAAAATCGAATGACTAACATCCCCATTGATATCACTGGTGAATCACATCACCACGAACCGCCCCAAACCTGGAGAACCTACTTCAGTTTCAGTACAGACCATAAGGTTATCGGTATTCAATACCTCGTTACCTCTTTTATTTTCTTCCTGGTTGGTGGTATCTTCGCTATGATTTTGCGCGGAGAACTGATCACCCCTGAAGCTGATTTGATAGACCGCACAGTATACAACGGAATGTTTACCATGCACGGAACAGTGATGCTGTTTCTCTGGACATTCCCCTCCCTTGTTGGTATGGCTAACTACCTTGTTCCCCTGATGATTGGGGCGCGAGATATGGCTTTCCCTCGCTTGAACGCCGTCGCTTTTTGGATGGTGCCAGTGGTGGGTATTCTTCTCATGGTTAGCTTCTTTGTCCCCGGTGGACCTGCTCAATCTGGGTGGTGGGCATATCCCCCCGTCAGTACCCAAAACCCCACGGGAAACTTGATTAACGGTCAAGTTCTCTGGTTATTAGCGGTGGCTATTTCCGGTGTCTCTTCAATTATGGGTGCGGTAAATTTTGTCACTACTATTGTGAAAATGCGATCGCCGGGAATGGGTTATTTTAGAATGCCCCTCTTTGTTTGGGCAGTATTTAGCGCCCAAATTATCCAATTATTTGGACTCCCAGCTTTAACCGCAGGGGCTGTAATGTTACTTCTTGATATTACAGCCGGAACTGCTTTTTTCGACCCCACCAAAGGCGGAAACCCGGTGATGTTCCAGCATTATTTCTGGTTCTATTCTCACCCCGCAGTTTATGTAATTATTTTGCCTATTTTCGGCATTTTCTCAGAAATCTTCCCGGTTTATTCCCGCAAACCTCTATTCGGTTATAAAGTCGTTGCTATTTCTTCCATGTTAATTGCTGTAGTTAGCGGCATTGTTTGGGTACACCATATGTATGTCAGTGGTACTCCTGCTTGGCTACGGTTGTTTTTCATGGTGACAACCATGTTTGTATCTATTCCCACAGGGATTAAGGTATTTGCTTGGGTGGCAACTATTTGGGGTGGTAAAATTCGCCTGACTACACCCATGTTATTTGCTTTGGGTGGTTTGGTAATGTTTGTTTTTGCTGGCATTACGGGAATTATGCTTTCTTCTGTTCCTGTAGATGTTCATGTTAATAATACCTATTTTGTTGTCGGCCATTTCCATTATGTTCTCTATGGAACTGTAACTATGGGAATGTATGCCGCTATCTATCATTGGTTTCCGAAAATGACCGGCAGAATGTTCCACGAAGGTTGGGGTAAAATCCATTTTTGGTTAGCATTTATCGGCACAAATTTGAATTTCTTACCTATGCACCCATTAGGTTTACAAGGAATGTTACGCCGCGCTGCTTCTTATGCACCTGAATTAATTGGTTGGAATATTGTTGCTAGTTTGGGTTCTTTTTTGTTAGGAATGTCTACTCTTCCTTTCATTTTCAATATGTTAATTTCTTGGATAGACGGAGAAAAATCTCCTGCCAATCCTTGGCGGGCAATTGGTTTAGAATGGACTATTTCTTCTCCTCCTCCTGTTGAGAATTTTGAGGAAATTCCGGTGATTACTTGCGAACCTTATGGTTATGGTAAGTCTGAATTAATGGCATCTTCTGAACATGAGTAATGGGTAATATAGCGATTCTATTTGATCTGTGTTCAGGACTTTTTTTAACGAACCACTCCAGGCACAGAGAACACGGAGGAAGAGAGTTTTTCCCGTCTGGTTTAGAATCGCTATAGTTTTTCTCATTACTTTTTTCCTAATTACTATTTTCCTGTTTTTGGAGTTTTTTAACAATGAATGTTTCTGTTTCTGGTGATGATTTAGATCATGTTAGTCATGAGCATGGACATGATCAAGAAGGCAGTAAAATGTTTGGTTTTATTGTTTTTCTGTTATCGGAAAGTGTCATTTTCTTGAGTTTCTTTGCTGGCTATATTATCTACAAAACTTCTACTATTAATTGGTTGCCGGCTGGTGTTTCTGGTTTGGAAGTTAAAGAACCTAGCATTAATACTGTGGTTTTAGTTGCTAGTAGTTTTGTGATTTATTTTGCAGAAAAAGCTCTGGAAAGACATGATTTAACGAGTTATCGTCTATTGTTGTTTTTAACAATGGCTATGGGTGGTTATTTCCTCTATGGTCAAGCTGTGGAATGGAGTAGTTTGGAGTTTGGTTTTACTTCTGGTACGTTTGGAGGAATGTTTTATCTATTAACTGGTTTTCACGGTTTGCACGTTTTTACGGGTATTCTGTTACAGTTAATTGTCTTGTTGCGTTCTTTTATTCCTGGTAATTTTGATAATGGCCATTTTGGCATCAATGCCACTTCTTTATTTTGGCACTTTGTTGATGTTATCTGGATTGTTTTGTTTCTGCTTATCTACGTTTGGCAGTAGGTATTTTATTAGCCAACAATCAATAAATTATGTAGGGGTTTAGCAATGCTAAACCCTTATTCATGTATTTTTATAATTATGCTAAAATCATCCATCAAATTTTTAATAAAACTGGGTATATCATGGCTATTCACACTTTTTCTAATTCTGTTAAAGCCGCATCAAAATTTAATTGTGTCTCATTTTCTACTTCTTTCATAGCTAGAATAAGTCCTTCATCTTCTATAGCTTCCAGCAACCGTAAATAGTCTTGGAAATCTATAACTACTTTTCTGATATTACCTTGAATATCAGTAATCAATTCTTGTGCAAAGGGATATTGATTAGTTTGCATTTTGTTTATATAGGATTAGTATTGTACTATGTATAGTTAATGTAGCATATTTTTATCCCACTAGAATAGTAATTATGAATATTTTTGTGTATAATGTCCAAGGTGGGCAAAAATCACCTGATAATTTTTTGACAAATCCTGTTTATTTTCAATGAACTCTAGTATTAATACTCAACAGTTAGAATTATTTGAATTATTCCAACCTCCCAAAACAATAAAAATCACTACTAAATTTACATTTCTTGACCTATTTTCCGGCATTGGAGGTTTTAGAATACCTCTTGAAGAATTAGGAGGAATTTGCTTAGGTTATTCAGAAATTGACAAAGAAGCAATCAAAGTTTATCAAAATAACTTTATTCGTGATACCAATGCTGATGAACCATATTTAGGAGACATAACTAATTTAAACAAGCTACCTTTTGATATAGATGTGATTGTTGGTGGTGTTCCTTGTCAACCTTGGTCAATAGCAGGTAAACTAAAAGGTTTGGACGACCCTAGAGGTCAATTATGGATTGATGTTTTTAGAGTTGTAAAAGCTAATCAACCTAAAGCATTTATATTTGAAAATGTTAAAGGTTTAACTGAGCCTAGAAATAGGCCAAGTTTAGAATACATTCTTGATAATTTAACATCATCTGGTTATGTAGTTAAATATCAGGTGCTTAATTCCTACGATTTTGGTTTACCTCAAGATAGAGACAGAATATTTATTGTTGGAATTAGAAATGATCTAGATAATATTTGGGGTTTTACTTTTCCTAAACCTATAAATAAACATTATAAATTATATGATGTAATTCATGATATTCAACACATTGATTTTTCTAAAAAGAAATTTACTCCAGAAGTTTTATTTACAGATGGTAAAATTCCTGGTGCTAGGGGCAGATTCCAAAAAATAGATGAATTAAATGATTTTTTTCTATTTTCAGATGTCAGAGATGGACATACTACTATTCATTCCTGGGACTTAATAGAAACAACCGAGATAGAAAAGCTAATTTGTCAAACAATCTTAAAAAACAGACGCAAAAAAATATATGGTGATAAAGACGGAAATCCTTTAAGTATAGAAATTTTACAATCTTTAATTCCTGAGTTAAATATAGAAGATATAAATATTTTACTTGAAAAATCAATTTTACGTTTTGTAGAAAATAAAGGTTATGAGTTTGTAAATTCTAAAATTTCATCAGGAATTAACGGAATTTCTAAAATCTATTTACCTCACGCTGATGCTATTGGTACTTTAACCGCAACAGGTACAAGAGATTACTTAGCAACTATATCTCTAGAATGTGATGAACCAAAAATATATAAACAGAACTTTATCGAAAAAATTTATCTTCCTAAAAAATATAGACCATTAACGGCTAAAGATTACGCAATATTACAAGGATTTCCAGAAAATTTCCAAATAGCCGATAATGAAAATAAGGCAAAGCATCAATTTGGTAATGCTGTATCTGTGCCTGTAATTTACCATTTGGCTAAATCTCTACTCAACATTATTCTTTAACCAGATTTTCAAAAATGACAGCTATTAATAATACAACTCGTGCAGCAATAAAAGGATATCTAGAAGGTTTTATTGATGGTCTTGTAGATGAATATAAAGGACGCAAAATTTTAAAACCAGATAATGCCACAGAGTATTTATCCAGGTATTCATCTAATGGAGAATTAAAGCCATTTCAAGCAGCACTTATTCCACCAGAATTAATACGTATCAACCAATTTGAAAGAGGTTTGAGTACAAAGCTAGGTAATTCTTTTGAAGAATGCGCTCGTTTAATTGCGCTAGAACATCATCAAGATGTACGTCGAGGTTATGATATTAAAGCTGAAGTAAGTCTTACAGCTTTTGCGGAAGCTGAACTTCAAAAACAAAAATATGAATCTGCTGCAACAAATAAGCAAGGTAAGCCATCTTTAGAGCAAATGATAACAGCAGTGTTAAATGCTAGACGCAGTGATGATTTAGAACTTAAAATTGTTCGCACAGACCTGTATATTTTAGCTAAAGATGGAACAGAATTATTTTTTGAAATTAAGGGGCCAAAGCCAAATAAAGGACAGTGCTTAGAGGTAACACAAAGGTTACTCAGATTTCAATTGCTAAGTGGAAAAAATCGTCCTCAAGTTCAAGCTTATTATGCTATGCCTTATAATCCTTATGGAGCAAAAAAAACTGATTATAAATGGTCATGTACTGTAAATTATACGCCTTTTAATGATGCAGTCATTATTGGTCATGATTTTTGGAAAATCATAGGTGGAGAAACTGCTTATGAAGAATTACTAGAAATTTATCTAGAAGTTGGACATGAGAAAAGTAAATATATGCTTGATGCTTTAGCTTTTGGATTTTAGATTTCATATAAATAATTACAACTTCAATTTAACATCACGCGGTGGTATTTCATCTGCTGTCAAAGTCACAACTTTACCATCTCGCAAAATACTAATTGATTCTCCTAACCTGCGATGTCTTTCTATAGCATTTGCGATCGCAAATTTAACACCAGCATCTATTTTTTGATAAAGTTCTGTCCGATTAATTTGAGATTCTTTATCTTGCTGTGATTTGATTCCAGATTCCGTATTCATAAATTATCACTTCCTGATTTATACCTAATTGAGCAACTAATTGAGGTTCATCCCCAGAGTTATTATATACTATCCAAGTATCACACAAAGGTAAATAAAGGTCAGTTAGATTTCTGCGTCCCCGTTCATAGCGTCTGCGGATGATATTTTCGGGAATATTATGACCTCCACTTGCTACCCGTCTACCAACTCTGGATATTGCTAGTTCTGGACTTTCTAACCAAAAGTATATCAAATTTATTATATAATCTTGGTTTTTACATTCTCTAATAAACCGCGCAAAATTCCGAGCAGCTAAAGTTGTTTCAAAAGCAAAGTCAGATTTATCATTCACTAGATTCTCTAATCTTTGCAACATTAACTTTCCTGCTTCCATAGCTACAGATTCAGAATTAAAAGGAGAAATACCCGCTGCAATATTAAAAGATGACCGAACTTTACAACTTGATGAAATGAATGGTGCAGCTTTGAAAGATGAATCATATCGCAAAATTCTTTACCAGCTATGGGAGGAATTTTATAATTGTCATATCCATCACAAGCTATACTAGAATTTAATCCCTTATTTGTGTTTCCTATGGTTGTAAGTGCTTCGACCACCAAAATCACTTGGGAACTATTACCCGAAGACTTCGTTTTAGATGATGAACCTGTGGATAATGTTAATCAACCCACTCTAGCAGCAGCACTTACCGAAAGCCTAGAACTGGCTGGTAAACTTCCAGAAACTGCCCTCGCTACTACCAATTACGGCATCTGTGCCACCGTAAATGGTAAATTTGTCATCAAAGCCCCTGACTGGGCTTACGTGCCGCAAATTACAGTGTCTAGAGAAGAAATCCAACGCAGTTACACCCCTCATAAACAGGGACAAATTCCTGCGGTAGTCATGGAATTTCTTTCCGATAGCGATGGTAGTGAATATTCTAATAAACACACTTATCCTCCCGGAAAATGGTTTTATTATGAACAAGTTTTACAAGTTCCTAACTACATCATTTTTCAACCAGATATCGGTGAATTAGAAATATATCACTTGCATGAAAATGGACACTATAAATTACGATCTCCAGATGAAAATAACCGTTACTGGTTAACTGAAATGGAATTATTTATTGGTGTTTGGCCCGGAAAACGCGAAAACCGTCAAGGTTACTGGTTGCGTTGGTGGAATCAAGATGGTAATTTGCTACTTTGGGGTTCTGAGTTAGTGCAGCAAGAACGACTTGCTAAGGAACAAGAACGACTTGCTAAGGAGCAAGAACGAATTGCTAAGGAACAAGAACGACTTGCAAAAGAAACTGCCCAACAAGAAGCGAATCAAGAACGACTTGCTAAGGAAACTGCCTTAAAACGTTTGCAAGAGTTAGAAAAACGCCTTCGAGATGCAGGTATTTCCGACTAACTTCCATTGAAACCCCCGACTTTTTTAAGAAGTCGGGGATCTTTGATCGCTCAACTTGTACAATAGAAAATAGATTGTTGCGAATTGTATAGTTAAGGATTATAGCTGTCATGGCTGCTGCCGTTTTCATCGAAAATCTCAAAAAAAGCTACGGTAATGTGGTCGCAGTCCAGGATGTCTCTTTTCAAGTGCAACCAGGAGAAATATTTGGACTACTAGGACCCAACGGGGCGGGGAAAACGACCACTCTCCGGGCTTTGTGTACGCTAACAACCCCTGATACTGGTAAAATTGCAGTTTCCGGCATTTCGGTACTAGATCACCCCAAATTAGCCCGTCAAAGGCTGGGTTATGTAGCCCAGGAAGTAGCTTTAGATAAGGTTCTGACTGGCCGGGAGTTACTACAGTTACAAGCCGCCCTTTATCATCTTCCTGGCAAAGTGATCAAAGAGCGCGTTAACAATATTCTCAATTTACTGGGTTTACAAGAATACGCAGATAAAAAAACCGGCACTTATTCCGGTGGTTTACGCAAGCGGTTAGATTTGGCTGCGGGTTTACTCCATGCCCCCGATGTTCTAGTATTAGATGAACCAACGGTAGGGTTAGATATTGAAAGCCGGGTTGTGGTCTGGGATTTCTTGCGTCAATTGCGGGCTGGGGGAACTACCGTGGTCATTACCAGCCATTATTTAGAAGAAGTTGACGCTTTAGCTGATAGAGTGGCAATTATTGATAGAGGTTTGGTTATTGCTAATGGTACACCTTCTCAGTTAAAAGATCAGGTGGGAGGCGATCGCATCACTTTAAGAATCCGCGAATTTTCACCTCCAGAAGAGGCCGAAACCGCCAAAAACCTCTTAGCAGCTTTACCTTTTGTGCAAGAAATTATCATCAATAGCGCCCAGGGTAACTCCCTAAATTTGGTAGTGACACCACAAAATGACGTTTTAATCACCATTCAAAAAACTTTAAATAATGCCAGTTTACCAATTTTTGGTATCGCCCAATCTCGTCCGAGTTTAGATGATGTTTACCTAGCTGCAACAGGAAAAACCTTAATGGATGCGGAATTAGCGGCCGTGGCTAATCGTGATCCTAAAGCTGAGAAAAAGCAGAATATGAGATAGAGGAAATAGTATTATGTAGGGTGCGTTAGGAATAAATCTATAACGCACCATTAGCAAGGGTTGAGTGCTGTTAGATCAGATTTACAAGAAAGTTGTTACTAAAACTTTTGATTGGGTGTAGAATCTATCTTCTTGACACAAAAGTGGTATTTCAACGATGGCGATCGCTATTCTGGGGTGTAAATTACCAAACCATATCATTGTTACCCTGATTCCTACTCATGGCGTAATCATTAATGTAACTATAGTTGTTTACACTCTCACCACTAATAGAATACCGATTGAATAAACCACGAAGACACGAAGAACACGAAGAAAGAAGAAGAATTAAGAAGATACAGGGGTTTCCGCTCTTATGAGGTACATATTAAGCCCCCTCTCGAAGAGCGGGGAGGGGGTTGGGGGTGGGGTGACTTTGTACCTCATAACATCGGTAAGTGCTGTAAATCTTCTATTTGGCGGTGATTTGTAATTCAATTCGTTGTCCGAGTGCTGCCAGTGTCCGTTCCATAGTAGATAAGTTACCTTGAGTAATGGCTTCTGGCAAATCACGAAATATCACCACAAAGCCACCATCTTTTTCATCAGCACAATAAGGCTGGATATACAAATCGAGTCATAATAATCCTGGTGTTAAATCTCATGTTCTTCAATTCCCAACTGATTTAACATGGCTTTGAAAGTGCCAGTTTTTAGTTCATCTTTGGGGTTACGAACTATAGTGAAGTTATCTCCAAAATAGAGTGTTACATGACTTCCTTTGCCACGTTTTTGATCAACGGAAGATTAGATACCACTTTGCACAGAGAACAGATATGGAGGTTTAGGGGGGGATATTTTGCGTAAGTCCTGTGTAGAAATGATCGCGGGCAAGATGCCCGCACTACATTAAAATACGCGATGTTGTAAAGATGGCATTTGTCTGCGTACTTGTTCTAATCGAGTAGGTTTAATTTCCGCGATCGCTATTCCCGGTTTTTCGCCAGCATCTGCTAAAATTACACCCCAGGGGTCTATAATCATCGCGTGTCCATGGGTTTGGCGACGGTGATAATTAGTACCAGTTTGAGCAGGGGCAATCACGTAGCAGGTATTTTCTATTGCCCTAGATTGTAATAATACTTGCCAATGGTCTTTCCCTGTAAAAGCCGTAAAAGCAGCGGGTATAAATAAGATATCTGCACCGTAACTGGATAAATGGCGATATAATTCAGGGAAACGGACATCATAACAAATAGACAGGCCAATTTTGCCCAAATCAGGGGAAGAATAAACAGCAGGTAATTCTTGTCCAGCTTTGACGGTACTTGATTCTTGATAAGTGTTACCATCAGGGACATTGACATCAAATAGGTGTACTTTTTGGTAACGGGCGAGTTCTTGACCGTTAGGACTGACAAGTAACGCTGTATTATAGACCTTACCATTACCATTTACAGGGATAGGGAAGCCGCCGCCGAGAATGGTAACTTGAAAACGTTGTGCCATTTGGTGAAGAAATGTTTCCGTGGCTTGAGCGATCGCATTTCCTTGTGCTATTTTATCCTTCTCTTCACCCATAAAGGAGAAATTTTCTGGTAAACCCACCAATTCCGCACCTTGACGCACGGCCAGATCAATTAATTCTTCTGCTTGGTCCAAATTTTTTTGTAAATCTGGTACACTGGTCATTTGAATAGCGGCGGCTAAATAAGACTTCATAGATTCAAGAACAAACGGTAGATTGAAACAATACAGATATTCAATAAGTAGGTTAGCGTAAAAAATTGTCGTTATGACAAGAGGGAAGAGAATTGGGGAAATTTTACTTTTCGTTACATACTGTGGTTTTTTGTGCCTCTCTACCTATATCTTTGTATAATCTTTATATCACATTAGTTTGCACAATTTACAACACCTATCTGATGCATTCACCCAATGGTTTAAAATCTAGTTCACATAAGATATTTTTATTTTTAGTGAAAGCAAACTACAAGCTAGATATTATGCTGGATAGTATTATAGACTGGGATTGCGGTTAATCCAAATTCCTCTCATTCCTGCTGCTTTAGCTCCTTGATAATCATCCCTAATACTATCACCAATGTGCCATGCGTCTTCCGGGGAACAATTGTGCTTTTTTAAAGCGATTTTAAAAATTTCTGGATCTGGTTTAGCGGCGCGGACTTGAGTAGAAATGGTGACAGAGGTAAAATATTCTTTCAGTCCCAAACCTTGTAACACTAAATACAAACGGGAATCAAAATTAGATAAAACACCCAATTCCACCCCTAAGCGTCGCCAGTTCGTTAAAGCTAAGAGAACATCAGGATAAACATACCAAGGTTCGGGAGTACCAAAGTGAATATAAAGTTCACTAAAAAAAGCCGAAAAATCAGTAAAATCTCGGAGAACATCCGCACCTTCAAAAGTATTTAAAGTAATAATGCGCCACCAATCATATTCACGCTGGGGAATGTCTTTAATATCTGTATCAGGAAATATAGGTGGTGGTGCGGCCTTAAAGCTTTTAATAAAGTTTTGATCTAAAATTTGGGCGGAAACTTCCACACCAAATTCCTGAGCGATTTGTCGGTAAATTTCACCTACACTAGTTTTCACACCGAATAATGTACCTACAGCATCTAGAAAAATAACTTTGGGTTTTTTCATAAAAATTAATATAACAGGGAACAGGGAATAGAGAACAGAGAACAGAGAACAGGGAACAGAGAATAGTTGACGACCACTGACCACTAACCACTGACAGCTAACTACAGCACTTACCGATGTAAAGGATACAAGATTACCCCACCCCCAACCCCCTCCCCGCAACCAGGGAGGGGGCTATGATGTACTTCATAACAAAGGAATCTGCTGTAAATTATCAGTTGTGGCTAAATACAAAGTAATCATATCTGAATTTGTTTCAAATCCCCAACGAGAAATTGGGGATATAAATTTATTAGCGATAAATGGCTTGTATTATAGGACTAAATAACCAATTAAAACCGACCTTCAACTGATGATTTAATGTGGGTAAACGATACAGATAAGCGAGACGACGGGCTAAATACGCAAAAGAACCGTCTAATTGCACACCTAAACCTGTGAGAGTGGCGTTATCTATTCCCAAAGCCATCATTTCCCCTAAGGGTTGATAGCGGAAGGGAAGGAGGGGACGATTGGTAATAGTAGCCCAGATATTCCATGCGGTATAATCAGCTTGTTGAAATGCGACTTGGGCTGTTGCGGGGACTTGTTTTCCTTCTGCGTCGAGACAGTCTGCTAAATCTCCCAAAGCGAAGATATCAGGATGTTCCAGAACTTGTAATTGGGGTGTAGTGGTAATTTGTCCGCGCTGATTTTGCTTGAGGGGTAAACTTTTCACCACTGGAGAAACCTTTGTTCCTACTGTCCAAATTACCAAATCTACGGGAATGGTGTCTACTTGACTTTTATACTCCAAAGAGATACTATCTTTGTCAATGGCGACTACTTTGGTTTCCAAGTCAATAAATACGCCTTTGCTATCTAAGGCTTTTTTAGCGGCTTCACGGTTAAATTCTGGAGAAGTTCGTAAAATTTGATCACCGACTTCAATGAGGCGAAAACGTCCCTTTTGGCCAATTCTATCTGCTAATTTACAAGCTAATTCTACCCCACTGTAACCCCCACCAACTATGGCGACACGGATTTTTTCTGGGTTTTTTGCTTCTAAAATTCGCAGCCGTTCTTCCAATCGGTAAGCGTCAGTAATAGTACGAAATGGGTAGGCATAATCAGTAGCACCAGGAACTAAATCTAGGGGGGTTTCACCACCTAATGCTAATACCAAGCGGTCATAATTGAGTTCTGATTTATTTGCTAGTTGGACTGTTTGCTGGTTGATATCTATGGCGGAAACAGTGGATTGGTAAAATTGAATACTTGTTCCTTGGAGTAATTCGGAGTAAGGTGGGGCTATTTCCCAGGTTTGGAGTTCTCTGGTCAGGAGTTCGTAAAGTAGGGGGGAAAAGACAAAGCGATCGCTCTGATCTACTAAAATAATTTCAGGTTTTGGTGTAGATTCCCAGGGGAGTTGACTTAAACGTAGCGCGGTGTAGAGGCCACCAAAGCCACCACCGAGTATACAAATTTTTGTAGTTGGTTGAGTCATAATTTTTTTAGCAACTAAATTCCAGTCAGATATTTATTTTAGTGTAACGATTTATTGCGTTCTCTTGCCATTAGCCAACAATCCTGATATTTACCTTCGTGTAGATCATGACCTGATAAAAGCTTGACTTTGACAAAACCACATTTTTCATAACAGCGAATAGCGCGGAAATTTTTCACATTAGGATCAATAACAATTTTAGCAGCTTTTAGGCGATGAAAAAGATAATTTATAGTAGATAAAAGGACTTTTGTCCCAATTCCCTGATTCCAATATTGAGTTTCACCAATAAATAAGTCAATACCATAAACATTATTAGTGTTTTCTAGCAAATACATTTGTTTAACATTTTCCGGTAATATGCAAATCATAATATTGTAAATAGGCAATTTCCAAATTTTGATATGAGAAAATACAGGGAATTAAAGGTTCTTCTCCTTTAATTCTAGGTTGATAGACTTCTATAACTTTTTCTAAATCAAAAGGATCATCTCTACCACCATAAAGCAGTTTTCATGTATTTGTACCACACGCTAATTTTTCTATTCCTTTCTTCCTTTGCGTCTTTGCGCCTTTGCGTGAGATATAAAATGTGGTTCATTAGTTTTATTATTAATATCTGTACTTCATAATATCGGAAACTGCTGTAAATACTACTAATTATAAACTACATAGTCGTTCATACTTGGACAAAAAAGTCATTTTGCAGCACTTACTGGTGTTATGAGTTACTTATGTAGCGGGCAAGATACCCGCACCACAGGAGGTTCATAATTCAATTTTCTACCTCATCAGAGTGAAAAAAACCGTAAATATACTAACGCTCTTATTTACATCTCAAGGGGTGAATGAACCTAGACAAAACCTATCTTGTCAATAACCGCCGTCGTAAATTGTCTAAAGCCGTATTCGCACTAACATAACGAATTAAAGAACGTCCGCGAATCGCTCCCAAACGATGTTCAAAACTTGTGACTTGATCTTCAGGACCTGCTAACCCGATATATACTAAACCCACTGGTTTGTCTTCTGTCCCTCCAGTCGGTCCAGCAATTCCCGTAATACTTAACCCCCAAGTAGTTGAAAGACGATTTTTAATACCAATAGCCATTTGTGCGGCCACAGTCCCACTCACAGCGCCAAATTTCTCTAAATCT
This sequence comes from Dolichospermum sp., assembly GCA_046070105.1. Taxonomy (GTDB): domain Bacteria; phylum Cyanobacteriota; class Cyanobacteriia; order Cyanobacteriales; family Nostocaceae; genus Dolichospermum. The sequence continues at coordinate 5,823 of JBJUHT010000132.1, read as the reverse complement.
TCTGGGTTGACTCCTAATAATCCGACTTTTGCCGAATTATCATAAGCAATTACACCACCCCAAAAGTAATCAGAACTACCAGGAATTTCTGTTAACATTTGCCCTAGTCCTCCACCAGTGCAAGATTCTGCTACTGATAGTGTTTCCTGGGAAGACCTTAACAAATTACCAACCACGGAAGCCAAACTGTCATCATCAGCACCATAATAATCTAAGCCGGCAATTTCTATCAGTTGTTTTTCCACTGGTACAATTAAAGCCTGGGCTGCTGTTGGGTCGGTGGCTTTAGCAGAAATTCTTAATCTGACTTCTCCTTTGCCTGCATAGGGTGCTACAGTGGGATTAGAGAGGTCAAAGTAAGTAGCGACTTTTTCGGCTAAAGCTGATTCTCCAATGCCCCAAAACCTTAAACTGCGGCTGTAAATAATTTCTTTTCCCCAACCTTGACTTTTCAGAAAAGGTACGGCTGTTTCTGACCACATTCGATACATTTCGCTGGGAACACCTGGAAATGTAAAAATAGTTAATCCAGTGCGAGGTTGCCAAATAATACCAGGTGCTGTGCCTGTGGGGTTAGGTAGAATTTCCGCACCTTGGGGAATTAAGGCCTGTTTGCGATTATTGGCAGACATGACTCGTCCCCGTTGGGCAAATTTCGCTGCTATATCTTCGACGATATCGGCTCGTTCTACTAAAGGAGCGCCAAAAAAATCAGCGATAGTTTCACAGGTGAGATCATCGGGTGTAGGTCCTAAACCACCTGTAAAAATGAGAATTTGCACTCTAGAAGTAGCAATTTCAATAACTTGCTTGAGTCTATCTGGATTATCCCCTACTACTGTTTGATAATAGTGGGGAATGCCTAATTTTGCTAATTCTTGAGCAAGATATTGGGCGTTGCTATTCAGAATATCTCCTAGTAGCATTTCTGTACCAACACAAATAATTTCTGCACTCATGATAGTTCTTGATGATGTGAATAAAGTTAAGTAAGTATTTGATCTAACTGGAAATTTGTAGCTGCGTGAATGGCGGTTAAAATTGCATTGTTGATAGCTAAGTTTTTTTATTATCCATATTTTTGGAGATTTTTTTACTGCATTCTATCAATTGTCCGATATTGAATTGCTTCTGCTACATGGTGGGGTTGAAGATTTTCATCTCCTGCTAAATCTGCTATAGTGCGTGCTACTTTTAAAATGCGATCGCTTGCTCTTGCCGATAATCCTAATTTCCTAATTGCAGATTCTAATAAATTACGACTAGGATCATCTAATTTACACCATTTTTGTAGATGACGACTTTGCATTTGGGCATTACATTGTAAATTTCCTTCTTCTTGAAAACGAATTAGAGAAAGTTCTCTGGCTTTTTCGACTCTTTGGGCTACAGATTTTGATTTTTCTCCTGTTGGTTGTTGGGTTATTTCTTCTGGTTTCAAACGATTTACTGCGACTTGTAAATCAATTCTATCCATTAATGGTCCAGACAATTTTGCCCAGTATTGTTCGCGTTGTCGAGGTGAACAAGTGCAGGCTTGAATTGTATCACCATAATAACCACAAGGACAGGGATTTGTACTAGCTACTAATGTAAATTGAGCGGGAAAAGTGACAGATTGCTTAGTTCTAGAAATTGTCACATAACCATCTTCTAAAGGTTGACGTAAAAACTCTAAAACGTCTCTTTTAAATTCGGTTAATTCATCTAGAAAAAGTACACCTCTATGGGATAATGAAATTTCACCAGGACGGGGAAAAGTACCACCACCAACTAAGGAAGGACCAGAGGCAGAATGGTGGGGACTTCTAAAAGGACGATCTTTTACTAAAGAACCACGATTTTTTAATAATCCAGCTACAGAATGAATGCGTGTAACTTCTAAGGATTCGGAAAAACTTAAAGGTGGTAAAATCCCCGATAAGCGCCTCGCTAACATCGTTTTTCCACTTCCAGGTGGTCCAACAAAAATCAAATTATGTCCCCCGGCTGCGGCAATTTCTAAGGCTCTTCTAGCATGAGCTTGTCCTTTGACATCTTGTAAATCTGCTAAATTTAAAGAGGTTTCTGAGGAGTTTTCTAGGCTTTGATTAAACTGTACAGGTTTGTAATTTTTGGGATGATTTAATAAGTCTACTACATCAGCAATATGTTGACAACCATAAACTGATAAACCTTCAACAACAGCGGCTTCTTGAGCATTATCAACGGGAACAATAATACCGGAAATTCCCATTTTTTTTGCAGTTGCAGCAATGGGTAAAATACCAGCAACAGGACGCAAACTACCATCTAAGGAAACTTCTCCTAAGAATAAAAAATCTCCTAGCAAATCGGCTTTAACCTGTTCAGAAGCTGCTAAAATTCCTATACTAATTGGTAAATCAAAAGCAGGTCCTTCTTTGCGTAAATCCGCAGGAGTTAGATTAATGACAATTTTCCGCATGGGAAAGGCAAAACCGGCATTTTTTAAGGTGGCTTTTACTCGTTCTTTAGATTCTTGAATGGCTGAATCTGGTAAACCTAAAATCACAATTCCCGGTAAACCCCCGGAAACATCAACTTCCACGCCCACCTTAACCGCGTCAATTCCGACAATAGATGCACTCCAAACTCTAGCCAGCATTTTTTACATATCAATAAACTTTATCCATATCAAAGCAGATTTTTAGGTAAATTAACAATGGGTGAAATCACTCAAGAAGATTGTTAATATAACAATAGCAGCTAAAGATATAGGTGGCTTATGGTTCAAGCATTAACAAAATTATTAACCTGTGCAGAATTTATCTTTCAATACGGTAACAACCCCCGCTATGAACTTGCAGAGGAAGAAGTGATTGACATCGAACCAACTGGACTAGATGAAGCCGTTGCTGGTAAACTGGCAACTAAACCGGGTATTGCTATTACTCATGCTGAAATTGCCGAGTTTATGCTGCGCACCTGTCTAATCTGTTCTTTCGCAGAAACAGCCACAGCCCGATGACCTGATATTCTAGTATTAGATGAAACTGTGCTACACCATGAACCTTTAGGAGCGTCAATAAATCGACTCTTTTACCTTCGCAGCAACTGCGTTTAGATGATATTATGCCGCGAAATTGTATAAATGTTAGTTAGGATATTCTAAATATGAGAAAAATAATTTTTTTCAATATCGCTTGGATGAAATATTATCAAGGAGTTACTAAGGAAGACGCGCCTAAAAACGGTGGCGACTTTATTGAGCAAAATGAGTATGGCCATGAAATTTTTAACTTTCTAACGTTCAATGAACGTATGTATGGTTATGTTCAGCCTAGCGGTACAGGTAACTATTTAGAACGTAAAATCAACATTGACAGGTTAGATGCACCAAAGCAAGATTTAGTTGATGATATTTTATCTGTTTGGGTAGCAAAAAATCCAGAGAAAGGTGGTACTTGGGTTATAGGTTGGTATGAAAATTCAACTGTTTATCGAAATTATCAGGAAGCACCGCCTAACTCTAATAGAATTTTTAAAGATGCCAATTTTGGTTATCGTGTTACAGCAAAATCAGAAGGCTGTGTATGCTTACCTATTGAGAAAAGAACCCTACAAGTTCCCAGAGCAAAACAAGTAGAAGGTGGTGTAGGACAGTCAAATATTTGGTATGCAGATAGCCAAGAAAATAAGATTTTAGAGTTTCGTCAAGAAGTAGAAAATTTAATCCAACAGCATTATAATTCAGACATCGCAAAACTAAATATAATTCATCAGGAACTTGATCAAGATTTTTTTAACGCTATCAATTTAGAAGACGCAAGAGAGCGAGTTTTAACATCTATAGTTCGTCGTCAAGGACAATCTCAATTTCGGCAAAAACTTCTCAAAGCCTACAAAGGTAAATGTGTTATTTCTGGTTGTAATGTAGAAGAAGTTTTAGAAGCAGCACACATTACTCCCTATTTTGGACAACAAACAAATGTTAGTTCTAATGGATTATTGTTAAGATCCGATCTACATACTCTATTTGATCTGAGGCTAATTACTCTTGATCCAAAAACTAAGCAAGTTTTAATTGCACCTAAGTTAATGCAAACACAATATCAGGAATTTTTTCAAAAGGAAATTACACTTCCTGAAAACCAGACTGATATACCTGATGAAAAGGCATTAGAAAAACACTATACAGAATGTAAATGGACAAAATAAAATTTTAACTCAAAATTAATTCTCTATTAATTCTCTATCAAGTATAGTAAAATACTCTATAGAGGCACAATATCAAGCCAGACTTGGGTATAAAGATAAATTCATTCATAAGCTGGCATCCTTCGCGGCATTTCTGGTTTATATCGCAATTGTAATTCATTGAGAACCAGAAAATTTCCGTACTCTTTACTTTCAACGCGGATAAGTACATTACATTCCTTTCTCTACTAATCCATTGGAACTCAGAATTGAGAATTTCCCCAGCAACCACATCTGGGATTTGTGTTACCCATTTAACCCAATTGTTGGGTGCGAGGCTAATTAAGCGTTTGGTCAGGTTTGGACATAGAGCTATAGATAGATGCACTGACTAAATAACAACTTAACTTTTGATCGTCTGTTCTAACCATGGCTTAAAATCTTGAGCAGATGAGTAAGTAAAACTGCATGAGTCAGAACACAGAAACGATTTTCAGTAAAATCATTCGTAAGGAAATTCCCGCCAACATTGTTTATGAAGATGATTTAGCCCTGGCCTTTACAGATGTTAACCCCCAAGCACCAGTTCACATCCTTGTTATCCCCAAAAAACCCATAGTTAACTTGGCCACTGCTGAACCTGAAGATCAAGCTCTCTTGGGACATCTTCTATTAATAGTGCAAAAGGTTGCCGCACAAGCTGGACTAGAAAACGGTTATCGAGTAGTTATGAATACTGGTTTTGATGGCGGTCAAACAGTCCATCATCTCCATATACATATACTAGGCGGTCGTTCTATGTCTTGGCCTCCTGGTTGATTTTTACATCTAAAATAGTCCAAAACTCCTGTGGGGTGGGCATCCTGCCCGCCCAATTATGACAATAACTGCTGTAAATTCCATCATTTTAGGAAAACTTCTAAAATAGTCCAGAACTCCTGTGGGGTGGGCATCCTGCCCGCCCAATTATGACAATAGCTGCTGTAAATTCCATCATTTTAGGAAAACTTCTAAAATAGTCCAGAACTCCTGTGAGGTGGGCATCCTGCCCGCCCAATTATGACAATAACTCCTGTAAATTCCATCATATCAGAAAAACTAATGATTTTCATAATTAATGCTTACTTTAAATATCTTTACAAATCTCAACATAGAGGTTAATATAAGTTCATAAGGTAGAAACACCTACCAAAACATACATAACTCAAACGTAATTATAAACACATGACCACAACATTACAGCAGCGCCAAAGCGCCAATGTATGGGACCGCTTTTGCGAGTGGATTACCAGCACAGATAACCGCCTATACATCGGTTGGTTCGGAGTATTAATGATCCCTACTCTTCTGAGTGCGATCGCTTGTTTTACTATCGCTTTCATTGCAGCACCTCCCGTTGACATTGACGGTATCCGTGAGCCAGTTGCAGGTTCTTTACTATACGGAAATAACATTATTTCCGGTGCTGTAGTTCCTTCTTCTAACGCTATCGGTTTACACTTCTACCCAATTTGGGAAGCTGCTTCTTTAGATGAGTGGTTGTATAACGGCGGTCCTTACCAGTTAGTAGTATTCCACTTCTTGATCGGCGTATTCTGCTACCTCGGTCGTGAGTGGGAACTTTCTTACCGCTTGGGAATGCGTCCTTGGATTTGCCTAGCTTTC
>JBJUHT010000131.1:0-9619 GCA_046070105.1 Dolichospermum sp. | reverse complement strand
GTAATGGGTAATGGGTAATGGGTAATGGGTAATGGGTAATGGGTAATGGGTAATGGGTAATGGGTAATGGGTAATGGGTAATGGGTAATGGGTAATGGGTAATGGGTAATGGGTAATGGGTAATGGGTAAAAGTTTTCCTTCTTTTTTCTGACAACGGACAACGGACAACGGACAACGGACAACGAACAACGGACAACAGACCACTGACCACTGACAACGAACCACTGACCACTGACCACTGACAACGAACCACTGACCACTGACCACTGACCACTGACCACTGACCACTGACCACTGACCACTGACCACTGACCACTGACAACGAACCACTGACAACGAACCACTGACCACTGACATAAATAAGGGTGTACTAGTGTACACCCTAGAAATTCAAAATATGAAAGAGTAAAATTTAACCAGATACATTAATCAGCAGCGTCCATTGCTGCTGCCCCTGTGCCTTCGTCCTCTTCACCCTTGGGCGACCTTTGCTGGAATCTTCGGCCCATTCTCCCTGTAGTAGTCCGTTTACGAAACTTTCTGGCGTAGGCCTGGTTTCGTAGCGCCTTCTCTTTCTTGGGGTTACGGCGCTTTGCCATATTCACCTCATGAATAAACAACAAAAAATTGGCATCTAGGCATAACTTAGGCCATATTATACCGATATTATTGATATACTTTTTTTAGCCTAGCACTGCAATCAATACACTTTGAACAGCATACCATTATATCTTACTAAAAATCCTGATGTCAAGCTAAATTTGTACAAGAAATTAGGTGATAGGTAACTTTGGTTAGCTGGGGATTATAACATAAAATGAGGAAATCTTAGCTTTGAAAATTCTTATTTTTTTGACATCAATCATTCGCTCCACACGGTGCTTATGGCACTTTGGGCAAACTATACTAAGTATTATATTTCGTCATCCTATTACGGGTACAAGTATTATCCCTATTTTACCTGATGGTCAAATTGTGTTAATCAGAAGAAAGGATGATGGTTGTTGGTCATTACCGGGTGGTATGGTGGACTGGGGAGAAGATGTTCCCCACGCAGTCTGTCGGGAGTTAATGGAGGAAACAGGGCTGGAATTAGTCAAAATTCGCCGTTTAGTGGGAGTTTACTCGTCACCAGATCGTGATCCTCGTATTCATTCTATTTGCATTGCTGTGGAAGCCGAAGTCGCAGGAAAAATGGCCATCAAAGATAGTTTGGAAGTTACGGAAATTCAGGCTTTTCCTCCTAGTTGTTTACCGAAACCAGATATGTCTCATGATCATTCTCGTCAGTTACAAGACTATTTTAATGGCTTAACAACTCTTGCGTAAAAGATGGAAAATTGAAGATTTTGGATTTGAAAATTCCATCGAAAGTCTATAAATTAGAAATTACAAAAATGAGTAAATTAAAATGAATATTTTATTTCGTAATTCCCGCAGAAAACTTTCTCAAGGGATATTATTTTGGCGTGAGGTTGGTAATGGAATACCTATGGTTTTTTTGCATGGTGCATGGAATGATGGTAGTGAATGGGTTTCAACGATGAAATTACTGGGGGAAAATATCCACTGCTTTGCACTAGATTTGTTAGGTTTTGGTGAATCAACAAATGTTGATATTCACCATTCTATAGATTTACAAGTGGAGTGTTTAGCTGATTTTTTAGAGGCTTTAAAATTAGAGAAAGTCTATTTAGTTGGTAATTCTTTAGGAGGTTGGATTGCTACTAGTTATGCTGTAAAATATCCAGAAAAAATATATGGTTTGATACTTTTATCTCCAGAGGGTGTAGCAGCAGAAGGAGAAAAACAGTATTGGGAAAAAAGACGCTGCTTATTTAATTGTCCACCATGGGTAATTAAATTTTTACGCTTAATTATTCCTTTAATGAAATTGGTTGGTTGGGAAGAAAAAATCACTAAGAATTTAGAATTAAGAAAAACTTTGTTAGATTACCCTACAGCCTCTCATTTACTTTTTAACCGCAAAAAACCAGAAATAGAAGCGGAATTTTTAGAAAAACACTTGCCTAATATTACAGTTCCTTGTTTAATTTTACAAGGTAGTCAAGATACTGCTATTGCTATATCTAGAAGTAATACTTATGCTCGACTAATTCCTAATATTAAGTTACATAATATTAGCCATGGAGAAAGTAATTTACCAGAATCTTATCCTGATGTTGTAGCTGAGGCTATTTGGGATTTTATTAATATTATTAATTAATAATATTCAATTCTGTATAATATCGGAAGAAATACTTAATCTTTATTAAAACCCCTTCTCCGTAGTGAAGGGGATAGATGTATTTACTTACATCCTAAAGATTGACGAGTATCTACACTTGTTTTAGAATTTACACCACTGGCATTAATACAGAGTTTTTTCACCTGTACCATATCTAAAATTGCATTGGTAAAATCAGCACCAGTAATATCAACATCATCAAAGGTAGAACGCAACATCATTGCATCTTTTAACACGGCATCACTTAAATCAGCGTTTTTAAATCTTGTTAAATAGGAAATACCTTCAGTAAAATCAATGCCATGTAGATTTGTACCTTCTAATAAAGAACCATTAAACACAGCACCGCGCAAATCAGCGTTACTAAAGTTACTATTCCCTAATTTTGCGTTTGTAAACTCGGTTTTAATTAAATTTTGACCGGAATAGTCCTTTCCGGCAACTCCCTGATTTATACTAAAACTAGTAACACTGGAAGAACTTGCAGCTTGGGCTGCTAAGGGGAAAACAAACAACACTAACGATAAAATCATACTGGCTAATATTGGGCGGTACTTAATCATCTTTGTTTAATAAACCTCAAAAATCCACTATTAATCATTAAACCGCAGGAAGGAGTCAGAAGTAATTCTCTGTTAAATTAGAAGCTGTCTATTGGAGATAGAGTCAGAAACTCTACTTGCTTGTGACTAAAAACTGGGTTCTGAGTCTCTCCTCTCCACGGGGAAAGCTTTAGTAAAGGGGTCAAGTTTTAAGTTCTTTCTGTATAAATTTTTAATTTCTATTCACGTAAATATAACTACCTACCTGTGGCTAATCCAGAAAATACAAACCAATCTCTAGCGCGAACCCCTTTATATGAAATGGGTGTAGAACTCAAAGCCAAATTTACCAGCTTTGGTGTCTGGGAAATGCCCATACAATACAGTAGTATCATAGAAGAACACCACAGTGTTAGAAATACGGCGGGAATGTTCGATATTTCTCACATGGGTAAGTTTGTCCTCCAAGGTCAGAACCTGATTTCCCAACTTGAGTATTTAGTTCCTTCGGATTTAAGTCGTTTACAACCTGGACAAGCACAATATACCGTATTACTGAACCATCAAGGTGGAATTATTGATGATATCATCATTTACTACCAAGGTAGAGACAGCTTTGATACGCAAAAGGTTGTAATAATCGTCAACGCTGCAACCACTGATAAAGATAAAACATGGATATTAACGCATCTTGATGCGAATAAAATTGAATTTCAAGACCTTTCGTGGGATAAAATTTTAATTGCTGTTCAAGGTCCAACAGCTACTAATTATCTTCAAACTTTAGTCACAGATGATTTATCAGTAATTAGGGCTTTTGGACATTTAGAAACAAGTATTTTCGGAAAATACGCATTTCTCGCCCGGACAGGTTATACAGGAGAAGATGGTTTTGAGGTGATGGTAGATTCCGCAGTTGGTATAAATTTATGGCAAAATCTACATGATGTTGGTGTTATTCCCTGTGGACTTGGTTGTAGAGACACCCTGCGTTTAGAAGCAGCAATGGCGCTTTATGGACAGGATATTAATGATACCATTACGCCCCTAGAGGCTGGTTTAGGTTGGTTGGTACATTTAGATACCAAAGGTGATTTTATAGGAAAGGAAGTTTTAATACAGCAAAAAGCTGAAGGAGTACCGCGTAAACTCGTAGGTTTACAAACAGAAGGACGAAATATTCCCCGTCACGGCTACCCTGTATTATCATTGGGTCAAGTTGTGGGAGAAGTAACAAGCGGTACTCTCTCGCTGACACTTGGTTATCCCATAGCTTTGGCCTATGTTCCCAGTCAGTTAGCAAGTGTCAAACAGCAGCTAGAAGTAGAAATTCGCGGTAAAGCTTACCCCGCTGTAGTTGTGAAACGCCCATTTTATCGTTCAAAAAATCGTGTTACTAAGTAAAAGGAATGAGGAATTTAACCGCAGATAAATCCGTATTTGAGTGGACTAGGAAATAGTATAATTTTTGAAGTTTTTGAGGAATAATTAGTTTAGGTTACGCTTGTCACACAATTGTTTTAATATTGAAGAGAAAGTGATATGTCTTCTGAATATCCCCAGGATTTGCGATACTTAGATTCCCATGAATATGTTCGTCTGGATGACGACATTGCTACTATCGGTATTACTCAGTTTGCTATAGAACAATTGGGTGATATTGTCTTTTTAGAACTAGCAGAAATTGGTGATACTATTACTAAGGGAGATACCTTTGGTACTATTGAATCTGTAAAAGCCGTAGAAACACTTAATTTACCTGTGAGTGGTACAGTTATAGAACGCAATGAAGCTCTAATAAACGCTCCAGAGCAGGTAGTGGATGATCCCTATGGTGAAGGTTGGTTCATTAAAGTGCGTGTTGATAATGCTGCGGAAATAGATGATTCTCTCACAGCAGAACAATATGAGGCTTTGGTAGAGGGTATGTAAGTCACATTTATACATTCCTGAAAATCAAGAAAAACGGTATTAGTTACACTATCAGGACTTACGCAAAATACCTCTCAAACCCTCTTTTCTTCGTTATCTTCGCTCCTTCATGGTTCATTATTCCGTGACTTGTGCGTAAGTCCTAACTATATCTCAGCTTTTTTAGCAACCTGAAAGGCTGAGATATAGGTGATTTGAATATTTCCTCCTAAGTTGTTTTCTATCTTTTTTCCTAATTCTGTAAATAAAGAATTTCTGGTTTCTATATCTAGTTTTAGGTAAGCTGTATAAGTGCTTAAAAGTAGTAGAAAATCATCAATATAATAATTAGCTTTACATACTATTTGTTCAGAAACTAGATTTTTAAATCTACCTGAATTAATAGCTATTTGTCCTAAATTTTCAACTATCTGTTTTTGAGTTTTTATATCTTCGTACCTATCTAAAAATGGAGCATACTTTTGATAAATTTCCCGGAAAATTTGATATATTTCATATTCTGGTTGGGGAGTCATATTCCAAAGTAAAATTAAAGCACCATCCTTTTTTAAAGCTTCCGCAATTTTGATATTACCAGATTTAGGATTAATCCAATGAAAAGAAGTTGCTGCTAAAACAGCATCAAATTTTTCAGGTTCTAGTTCCCATTCTTCAAAAGTGGTCTGCTGAATTTCTACCTGTGGGTACATTTCGCAGTTTTTTCTTGCTAAATGACAAGCTGCTAAACTTGGTTCTAAACAAATCATAGAAAAGCCTAATTTAGCAAATGCTAAAGTTGCGTTTCCAGGTCCACAACCTAATTCTAGGATATTAGCTTTTGGGGAAATTTGAGCCATTTCTATAGCACCATTAATAATTTCTTCTGGATAGCCAGGTCTGAATTTATTGTAAGCCTCTGCTACATGAGAATACCAATTTTTTCTGGTTTCTAAATCTTGAGAATATAAGTTTTTAACGATTTCAAAGTCTTTCATTTATTCTTGATTTAAGTTTAATAAATTTCAGGAAGTCGGGAATTTCTGGCTTGATTGTCTAATTTTAAGCTAAATAAAATCAGAATATTTACGGATGTGTATGTTTAGATAATTCCTGCATTATGTAATATAATTATACCAATTTATTTGAATATGCACACCTTGATTTTATCCCTTTGGCTAATTCTGATGATTATAGTCTTGTTTTTAGCAATATCTGTAATTCGCAGCCAAAAACGGCGTATATCTAAGGCTAAAAAAACCGGAAAATTAGATTCCACTGGTTTCACTTTTGGAAGTGCGGAAAAAAGACTTTGGAAACAATTATTAACGCTATTACAATCAGATAGTGTAACTGCGGAAAGACTTTTGAGACATGAACAAAATAAGTATCCAGGTAAATCAACCAAATGGTATTTAGAAAAAGTTATTTTTAATTTAAAACGCGATCGCCATTAACTGATATTCTACAATAGTTAATCAGTTAAAAAAATCTCACTCATAGACTATCGAGTTTTGAAATTTCCTAAAGCCATAATAGCATTTTGTCCACCAAAACCAAAGCTAAAACACAGAACATTCTTAATTTTACTTTCTTGTGCTGATCTAATCAAGTTTAAATTAAATTCTGGTTGCTGAAGTCCTACACAGGGAGGTAATATATTATCCCGTAACGCCATCAATGAAAACGCTACACTTAAAGCTCCCGATGCGCCTAATGTGTGACCTGTGCTACCTTTAGTAGAACTAATTGGTAATTTTGCTGGAAATAAACTTTGGATAATTTTACTTTCCATGCGGTCATTTAATTGGGTAGCTGTACCATGGGTATGAATGTAGTCTATAGCTGCTGGTGTCATTTGACTACGTTTTAAACATTGCTTAATTGCGACCATAGCACTTTTACCCTCCGGTTCTGGGGATATACCATGATATGCGTCCGCTGTCAAGCCAAAACCTAATATTTCTCCATAAACCTGAGTTTGACGTTGACTAGCCAACTCCGCAGATTCGAGGATAAATATAGCACCACCTTCACCTAATACCAAGCCTTCCCGGTATAAATCAAAGGGATATGCTCCTGTTTTCGCTAAAGCCCCCATTTGCTGAAATCCGGCAATTGTCAGAGGTGTTATAGGTGTTTCTACTGCACCAGCTATTGCTATTTGATACTCACCGCTTTGAATTAACATAGTAGCCTGAGCGATCGCCCAAATTCCTGTGGCACAAGCGGCCATTGGTGCTAGAATTGCTCCTGATGCTCCTATTTGTCGAGCCACAGCGATCGCATTCATTTGAGGTAAAGTATTTAACCAATTGTCTAGAACTGCTTCTCCCGCTTGTTCATGTCTGTTTTGCGCCATCATTTCCCATGATGCTTGATAACCGCGACTAGAACCAATGACTACAGCACAATCAGGTAAAGGCGGTACTAATTGAGCATCTTCTAAAGCTGATGTCACAATCTCTTCTGTGATTTTACTTAAAAAACTAGGTTCTTGAGTAATTAAACCTAGAGGAATCGCCCCCAATGGTGGAAATAGTTGATGTAATTTAATCCCAGTTTTAGCAAGTAGTAAATTTTGCCAACTATTTTCAAGGTTTTTACCGAGAGCAGAAACTAGACCAATACCAGTAACAACAACCCTAACCAAAGATCTAATATCAAAAAATTTACAAGAATTTATCAGTGGGAATCATCACTTTCCCACTGACTAATGATCAATAACTACTGAGGATTCTTCAGATTTTCTGCACCCTGAGTAACTTTTGCGGACTGAATGCGATCGCCTTGTTTAATGTTATTAACTACATCAAATCCTTCAGTAACATTACCGAATACAGCATAATTACCATCCAAGAATGATAAGTCTGCTAAAGCGAAGTAGAATTGAGAAGAAGCAGAATCAGGCATTTGTGATCGGGCCATAGCGATGGACCCTTGCTTATGCTGTAACTCTGGCTTGTCAGTAATAGTCTGACTGTAAATAGGCTCATTTGCGCCTTTGGGCTTAATTTCCAAAGGTATACGGCGCTCAGTACCTGTTTTTGGATCAATATAACCACCTGTTCCCAGTCTAGTAGCGGGGAATTTCGGGTCTTTACTTTGTGGATCTCCACCTTGGGCGACAAAAGGTTGGGGATCACGGACAACGCGATGAAACACTAAGCCATCATAAACACCTTTTTGCACTAAATCCACGAAATTACCCGCAGTAATTGGCGCATTAATGCCATCTAATTCCATCGTAATTGGTGCGCCATTAACTGTCATCACCACCGTAGCTTTACCTTCGAGACGTGGTAAATCTTTCATGCCGGGAATACTCTCATTAGTAGGTTTTGACACTGTTTGTGTGCTTGTGGTAGCTGCTGAAGTTGGGGATGTATTAGAAGATTCTATACTGCTCGTACATCCTCCCAAAGTCAAAGCAAAAATAATCAACCAAGCTACAAAAAATTGTGGAAATTTTAATGGCATTGTTAGTGACTGAATCAAACAAAGTTAGGACTTACGGAAAATATATAGCATTTCCTATGCTACTTAGGTACAGAAATCAGGAATGAATTGCGTACCTCAGTGGACTCAGAAAACTGAAAACTCATTTTTGGGTAGGAGTAATATCCTGGGAAATCTTGCTACATGAATTACCCAAAATCCCAAAATCCAAAATCCAAAATTTAAAATGATTACAGTCCTTCCAAGGATACTCCCAAAAAACGAGCTAATTGGGCTCCTTGAGTTTCCAAATCAGCCAAAGACAAAGGTTGACCCACTCTGGTGAGGGGAATATCCCGTCTACCCTTCAGCCGGAGATACAAAGCGCGTTGAGGATTAAGACCTTCCTTAATCACAATACGCACCGATTGTACATCTTGGATGCGTCCGTCAATTTGGATTTCACGGTTTTTCCCTGGAAAACCCCAGCGAAAGATTTTTAATTTCCCCGTTTCCCGATTGAACTCATTATAGCCGCCACCTAAATCCCATAAGATCACCAGCCACAGATATAAAGCTAATAACAGACCAGCAGTACCGTATAAACCCATTACCAATCCTTGAGGGACAAATATTAGTTGGGTAGGATCGGTGACTATGAGTAAATTCACCTTGAGATAACTGGAGATACTAGCTAAGAAAAAACCACTGGCTCCCATAGTAACAATAGTTGCCCACCAGTAGTTGCTAAAACGACGTGAACCCAGAACCTTTTGATAGAGAAGGTTCTCACCTTTATTAATCGTTGTTGATACCGTCATGAAACTACCTTGGACTATCTTTCTCAAGTTTGACACTCCAGCCGTCTTAATTGCAAGTCATTGGGGATATCATGGGTTTTGGGAGGTAGGGGGGAAGAATTTTTCTGTCTTCTGATTCTGAGAAAACTTGTGTCAAATTGTTAAAATTCTGATATTGATAGGATTGGAACACTAAATATTTAATTTTCTTGCCCGTATCCAGCGCAAACCCAGGTGAATGTGATAAGTTAAGAATCATTAAGCTTACAAAACCCAGATTACTGGTTAATAGTGGCTGAACATGACATAATTGTAAAGAAGTGATGACTTTTTTGAAGTAGTCAGTTCTCACAATCTCACCTTCTCGAAGCTTGAGATGGGAAAAAACGTTGTATTTCTCACGGTAGTTACCATAAATTGGTAAAATCGCCGGAACACAGCTTAAAAAACGTAGCAATTTTAGTAAAAAACCAAGGATTGTAGTCAAATGACCATCGCAGTTGGACGCGCCCCCAGTAGAGGGTGGTTTGACGTATTAGACGACTGGTTAAAGCGCGATCGCTTTGTATTCGTAGGTTGGTCAGGAATATTACTATTCCCCTGCGCCTTCCTATCAATCGGCGGTTGGCTCACCGGTACAACCTTCATCACCTCCTGGTACACCCACGGACTAGCATCCTCC
>JBJUHT010000130.1:0-3182 GCA_046070105.1 Dolichospermum sp. | reverse complement strand
AATTTTTTCTAGAAGAGAATAAGCCTCCCATTGCTGTTTTTCCGACATTCCTCTCACTGCCAAATCTAAGTCAGATTGCCAATGCCAAGGACTTTCTCCTGATAAAGAACCAAATAATATTACCTCTTTTGCTCCTTTTTCTAGGAGAATTTGCCGACATTTTGCGGCTGTTTGTAACGCCTCTTGTTTTCGTTGTTCTAGTGTTTTATTGCTGTTTTCTGTGGTAATTTTTTCTATCATTGTGCTTAGTTATAAGTTTACCTCTACCACTCCCTACTCCAATTTCTGTGTTAACTACAGGAGTTACGTAAACAGGACTGAAAGTAGGGGTAATTGATGTTAGAAGATAATTAGGGTGTTTTTTTCCATAATACTCCTGTTTGCCGAATGCGATGCCTACGGCGAGCGAAGCTATCGCCAAACAGAAATGGTTTTTTACTTAATTTTCTTTAAATATCATCTAAGGCTAAAAACCAGAAATCCCACACATCAATAATACCCAAACCAGTAGGTTTTAACTGAATTTAGCCATTAGACAGGGAATTAATTCCCTGACTTCCTTCCTCCTGGTTTCGGTGATTTTATGATTTGGTTTAATAATCATGCAAATATCCAGCCCTCTATTGTATTAGAGTATCAGGATTTATACCTAATTCTTTCAGTTTGGCGGCTAGACAATCAGCCCTAGCTTTTTCCTGCTCTGCCCTAGCTTTTTCCTGTTCTGCTCTAGCTTTTTCCTGTTCCAGGCTTTTGCGTAGTTCTAAGGGGGATAAGAAGAAATTGCCTTGATGATCATAAATATTTAGGGTTGACGCTGTTAGTTCAAATCGAATACCTAAACGAGGACTGAGCCAATTATCCATGTTTTCAATGGGTACGAGTTCTTGATTGGCTCTGGTGAAACCCATTAACTCAATAGAGTCTGGGTTATATATGTAGTATTCTTCCACATCATAGCGGTTATAGAATAACAATTTACGGCTCATTTCCTTGAGGGTATTGCCTGGAGACAAAATCTCAAACACTACTTGAGGAGCAATATTATCTTCTTGCCATTGGCGGTATGACCCGCGATCGCCTTTGGGACGGCCAAAGGCCACAAGCACATCGGGTGCGACACGAATATCAGGACGACCTTCTACAGGATACCACAGCAGGTCTCCTGCCACAAAAACCGTCTCGTCATTGGCAAAGAGGGATTCGAGATTTTCTTTAATTAGGACAATCCAGCGAAATTGCTTGGTGTTATCTGCCATGGGCTGACCATCGCTGTCGGGATAGATGATGGTTTTGTCTAGAGTTACAGTCATTGTTTTTGCCTCCCTCTACTAAAATTATAACTTTGAATGATCTTTTCATAAACAGATAGCATCTTTGATGCTAATTTACATTTCTTTACAGACTTTGGTTTTGTTATTTTAACCTACTAACAATTTAATTTATGTATGATAACATAGTGTTTTGTACCATTACATTACCCACAACAAAAGCGAGAATCTCAAGGTGGTAAAATATGATTGCTGCTCCCGATTTTTACATCACACCAGAGGAATATTTGGCGCTGGAAGAAAACAGCACAGTTAAACATGAATATATTGATGGATATATTCATGCCATGGCTGGCGCATTTGATTCTCATGTTACTATAGCTTTAAATATAGCCTCTTTACTTCGTAATCATCTTCGAGGTTATGGTTGTCGGGTATATATTGCTGATATGAAAGCCAGAATAGAATCATTGAATAGATTTTACTATCCTGATGTGATGGTAACTTGTGATTCAAGAGATCAAGAAACTCCAGGTTATAAAAGATTTCCTTGTTTAATAATCGAAGTTTTATCTAATTTCACTGAAGGATTTGATAGAGGTGATAAATTTGCTGATTATCAAATGTTGGAAACTTTGCAAGAATATGTTTTAATTAATACGAAAAAACCTAGAGTTGAATGTTTTAGACGGAATGAGGAGGGACTTTGGATTTTACAATCTTATATAGGAGAAGAAACATTATTTCAATTACAAACTATCAATTTTACAGGTAAAATGACAGAACTTTACGAAGATGTAAGTTTTCTTTCCCTTTCACAACAACGTGAATCATAAGAATAATTATCTGGAAATTATCTAAGATAAACTGCTGATATACCATAGCTCTTTACCTGTCATGTAAGGTTTGTTGAATTTTTCCTTGGTAATTGCTTCTTGATGACCTCGTTCAATCCCTTGTTCAATCCAACTAGTAACTATCTGCATAACTTCCTCCTTTTCCGATGGTATTAATGAACCTATTTCTGCTGCAAATTTCTGTGTTCTATATCAAGAATTTTCTCGAAGGGGTAATTTAGAAATCCGTTAATTTTGAGTTCGCTATTCTACAGTTTACTAAATATCGTCCTCTGGTAAATACTGGGGATTTAAAACATGATCACTATTAAAAGGGCAAATTTCTGGGAAAACATGAATATCTATTCCTGTTTCTTGAGAAGCAATTAATCTGGCATCATGATAACATTCATCAAATACTTCTTCCAAGTATCTCTTTAAGCTAGGACTTTTCTTTAATGATTTGTTTAAACGCAAAGAATGTTCAGTAATTGACGCTTTCCAGCTATTAGAGCGTTTTTCTGGTTGATATTTCCACTTGAGTAAATGTTGAAAAACTCTGATCAGATTACTCTCTAAAGCATCTTTACGATTATTGCCCATGTCCTCAATTTCTTCAATAAGATTCTGGATATCCAACTGAGCAAACTCTCCTTTTTCTAGTAAGTTTACGGTTTGTTCTATCCACAAATTAAAATCAGATTCATAGAGAGATTTTGTAATTTTCATCGTTTTTCAGAATGTTCAGATAGTTGACTAAAGGTGAAATACTGCACAACCTCCCTATTTACAAGTCTTTTACTTGAGATTCTAACCATTGATTAAAAAGTGCGATCGCTTCTTGAATTTTTGTTATAATTACTTCTGTTTGTTGGGCTAATTCTAACACTCTTTCTTTTCGCAATTGCAAATTATAATTGTGCCGTGCTAAATGTCTGAATTTCCGATAATCATTTAATTGTAATAATAACGAACCTTGCCATAAAGGGGGACGATTTTCTCCACCAATTTCTGCCATTTGTAATAATAGTTGTTCATGCCAATTTTCTGCTTTTGGTATGCCACCATCTAAAGTGAC
>JBJUHT010000129.1:0-23146 GCA_046070105.1 Dolichospermum sp. | reverse complement strand
GAGTTTTTAAATTAAAGATCATGAATTTTTATGTATTTTCTGGAAAAATATTTATTACAGGGGTTTCCGCTCTTATGAGGTACATATTAAGCCCCCTCCTCGCACCCCCCTCCAATATCAAAAGTTTATCCTTTTCTTCCCCCCGCTGCGGGGGGATTGAGGGGGGTGCGAGGAGGGGGCTTAATATGTACCTCATAAGAGCGGAAACCCCTGTAATAAATATTTTTCCAGAAAATACATAAAAATTCATGATCTTTAATTTAAAAACTCTCTGGAATGCCTAAATTTTGTTTAATTTCCCATAAACTACATCGGAGATTTGATATCACCGACGTAGTTTAACGGAATATGGAATTTCAACAATTTGCTGGTTAAATTTCTAGCTTACTTAGTAGAAGTATCCATATTTTTGAGAGAACTAATGCTAGGCGCGAAGAAGTATTCACCACCTTTAAAATGAACCCAAAGATTAAAGTTAGAGATGGTCTTTGTTGTTTCGCTGCCCCATGCTATTGGATATTCTTGTGTTCTGTTAGCTTCATTAGCCCGACCATCACCAGGTTGGGTTTGACCTATAATGGGATCTACTCCCACATTCACCTGAACAAAATTATTGGCATTAGCCCAAACTGATTGCATAAAATTAAATTGATTGGAGATATCAGCTTGAAAGCATAGGAAAAATAATCCTGAACCGATGATTGGTGGGTCAAAACCTTTTTGCCCCCATTTCTTCCCATCCGGTAATGATTGATAATCTACTCCATAACTAACTGCACGACGAGCAATTCTATGGTTTCTTTCTTTTTCTAAAGCCTCCTCAAATGTGTCTCCAGATGAATCTACTCTTCCTGTATCTCCTCTCGGATTAGTTTTGCGGACGTGAGTATGAAATGGACATTTTAATCCCTGTGTATCGTTGTCATAATTGAAATCGTCAAACTCACCTGCTTTAGTATCATCTGGTAACTCTGTCCGTCTTAATTCCGAACCTTTCATTGTTAATGGTGTTCCATCTCGAAAACGTCCCATCATTAATGCTGCACCTAATTCGACATCGCCTTTTATTTGTAGGCCAGATTCTAATGGGAGTCCTGATTCTTTGTCCTTTGCAAGGTCAGCGAGGTACTCTTCAGTGTCAATAAATGCTTTCACATTTTGTTCGAGTTTTCGACACACTAAATAACTACCATAGCTATCTTCGCATTTACCATTAGGGTCTTTAACCAAAACTAGACTAAGAGGAGCGCGAGAATCCCATTTACTCTCCTCCCATTTCTGATTAAAAGTCTTGCTTTTAGCTCTTTCGATATCTCTTTTGAGAAATAGAGGTTGACTAATACCATCAACGAAACCAAAGTGTTCAATATACTCACCTTGTTCATTTTTGAGGATGAAGCCATCTTCTCTATGAACAACTTGAGCTAGACGATAGAGTTCTCTGGTGATTTGATTAACTGTTTGCAAAAGGCTAACTACATTATCATCAGCAATCAGCAATAAGGCATGAATTTCTTCTTGTAATCCTGGATCCCATTTTTCAACTACTGGATCACCTAAGACATTTCTGATTGTATTGTTTTTCATGCCAACCCGAAAAGGTTCATTACCAGGAATTTGAAAAGGTTTATATTCTAAATACTCATAACCTTTACGGGTGAGAAAAAAATTAACAAATGGATCACCTGCAATTTTTTCGTCTCGGTACAATTTCGCTTCGTCTGCTTGTTTTTGAGCAGATGTTATTTTATCTGCAAACACCTTAATCCATTTTTTTAATTCTTGGACTTGACCAGGTTTGAATTGCAAAAATAAATGTACGCTACTATCTCTTCCATGTCCTCTGAGAATATTTCCTTGTAAATCATTGAGCAAAGCTGCATATTCACCAGGATTTTCAGGGTCAATACCGTTTTCGGGAATTATTTGCAAATCTTCTTCTGTTAATGCCATTGTTGGGGACTCCTATTTTTTAGTTTGTTGATACACTGTTGCTATATTTAGTCACAGCAACAGTGAATTGAAAGATTATTGTTTCTATTGTTCTAGTTTTACGAACTTGGCTTCCGATGGAACACCATCATCATTGACGTAAAACATCATATAATAACCAGGTGGATACAAGTTGGCGTTTGTGGGAGCCGTAAATGTCACTGAAAGTGTATTTGAAAGGCTCAGGAGTGGTCTTATCTTTAAATCAGCCAGCCGTTGTCCAAAATCAAAGGAGTGAGTTCCTGAGCTTAATTTAATCAGCACTAGAGAACCGGGTTTATTAGTATTATTTAATACTGCTGTGCCTTCCGCTCCGTATTTCAGGGTGTCAGGAGCTTTGACAAATTCTGGGCGTGGTCCTGCTTTCAACAAATAAGGAGGGGTAAAAATTTCTGCTTGCCAAGTTTCTGCGGGGACAAATGGTTCTGGATCACCATCTACAAAATATGCCTTGGGATCTTGGTAATACTTGTCTAAATCGAATGTTTGTACATTCCCGTCCTTGTCTTTGAATTGAGGTATTGTGTAGTAATTTTTCGGATCTGGTAAAACGTCAACATGAACCTTTCCATCTTTAGATCTAGCTGCACGACTAGGATTACCACCAATAACTAAGACACGAGCATCAGGTAATAATACAGCATTATTGTGATACAGCCTGGGGAATTTACCGGGATTCATTGGTTCGGTTTTATAACCACCAGGTGATGATTTATCAGCAGTCATCAACAGTGGCTCAAAAATAGGTTTGTATTCCCCATATTCACCACCATTAACTACTAAAATTTGTTTGGTGGGGAGAATTACAGCCTGACCCATAGCCCGGGGTTTATTAAGAAAATTAGGATATATTTTCCATTCCCCTTTTTCAGCAGACCAACGTTCTAAAGTATCAGCAGTTCTGACTCCTTTGGCTGCTAAATTGTAATTGTAGCTATTTTTTTCAAAGGAATCATTTTCTTTTTTACCCTGGTAAGGACGACCAAAGTTAATGTCATTAGTACCAATGATGCCTCCCATTAATAAGACATCACCTTCTTTATTAGGATCTAAGATTCCAGTTCCATAAACTTTGGATGTATTTTTTCTGTCAGGTCCAATTTCAAAACTGACAGTAAATTTCCCATTAATATCCTTTTTAAGAGACATTAAATAGGTTTTGTTGCTTTCATGTATTTCCAGGGGAGACTTACCTGCACCATCACCTGTAATTAACAACTTACCATCGGGAGTGGGAAAAATTCGAGGATAAAGATCAATGCTATCGTAAGCATCTATTTTTCTAGAACCGCTCAATGTTTCTTTAACTAGTTTATTAGTCGGATCACCTGGAATTAGATCACCATTTTCATCAATTGGCCTACCTTTTTCATCTTTCTTAACTACTGTGTAAGTGTAGTTATCTGTATACTCGATTTTGGTATTGAAGGGACTATTTTCTACATAAGTCAGATCAATATATTGAAACTTGTTAGTTTTCGGGTCAAAGATTTCAATTGAAGGGGTGATCTGATTGGGTTTGTCATATTTCAAACCAGAAAAAATAACTAGTTCCCCAGTTGCTAAAGTAATAGGCGTAGGATACCAACGTCCTTCTCTTAACTGACCAACTGTAGACCATGTTTTGGTTTGATCTTGTGGATTTTCTGTGTCCCAATTATATAAGTTGGTTTGTTTTGAACCTTCAAATTTTTCTCCTGGGTAATAACGATGAGAACCACTAATAAATAGTACGTTACCATCCGGTAAATGCACGTTGGCTGAACAAAAAGGATCGTTGCTTTGTTTATTCTCTAGTGCGTTGGGTGAAGAGATACGCTCAAATGTATTGGTTGTTGGGTCAAATAAGGCAGAATTATCAACTACTGCATAATCTCTTCCATTGACCCCATCAATAAATTTGTTACTTGTTCCCTCTTGAACTAATGTGTTACGGTTACTGCTACCATTGACTATTAATACTTTACCATTAGGTAGTAACGAAGTATGTACACCTTGCATCCAGTCTTTTTGATCTAAGGGTAAAGGTACTGTTTGCCATTGTCCTTTACTGGGATTAATATTAGTGTCAGCCATGACAATGTCTGGATTGATGATCAATCCTAAACAAGTCAGTAAAATTATCAGAAACTTGATCTTTTTGCTCATTTTTTGAGTCTCTGTACTGGTACCGTTAATATGTACTACGTTTTGTAAAACAATGATCAGATTTTTATTTTGTTTTAATGTTTTTGTTTTTAATATTAATATTGGTGTTAACCTGATCAGCGTATACGTAAAATTACATAAATTTTATGTAATTTTATTTACAAAATATTATCTAATGCACTCTACCAATGTGTACACTCATAAATTAGTTTTGAATCTTTTAAGGAAAAACTGGCACAGAAGTTCAAGTTTACGTAGTTTGTAATATATTTAAAGCTGGCTGAAGTTCTTGAAAGTTAATATTGTATTCTATTTAAATCCTTTCCTGATAAAGATAGAAAACTCCGGCAATTATGTCATAATTTGTAACGTATATTTAATAATTCCCCTGAAGCGAGACTATAAGCCATGAGTGAACAAGCTGAACAAGCTGTGGAAACTCCAGTATTAGACCGCTACGAGTGTCGTTCTTGCGGTTACGTTTATGAACCTGAGAAGGGAGACGACAAAAGCAATATTCCCCCCGGAACAGTTTTTGCAGAACTACCCGCAAATTGGCGCTGTCCAGTTTGTATAGCTAAGAAAACTGCTTTTGCGAATATTGGACCAGTAGGTACGGCCTCTGGTTTTAAGGAAAACTTAGGTTACGGTTTAGGTGTTAATACTCTCACACCAACTCAAAAGAACATTCTGATTTTTGGGGCTTTAGCCCTGGGCTTTTTGTTTTTTATTAGTCTCTACGGACTACAGTAAAAACCGCTATCTTGATTTACCGCACGAAATATCTCATTTAACCTAAACTGGAAAACCTCAGTAATACTGATGCAATCAATTGTGAAAAAGTGGCAAGGATTTTTTGCCGCGTTAATAGTAGTTATGTTCTGTATCGGGTGTAGTAGTGTTCCCTCTATTAGCTACAATCCCTGGCAGGTGATTAATGTGCCAACAAAGTCAAAATTGTTAGATATTGGTTTTGTTGATAACTCTCAACATGGTTATTTAGTGGGTGGTAATGCCACTCTTTTGGAAACTAATGATGGTGGTGAGACTTGGCAACCGCTAAAATTAGAGTTGGATGATCCTAGATACCGTTTTAACTCTGTCAGTTTTGCAGGTCAAGAAGGCTGGATTGCTGGAGAACCTTCTCTCCTACTCCATACTACTGATGAGGGTAAGTCTTGGTCACGAATCGCTTTAAGCGAAAAGTTACCTGGTAGCCCCATTGCTATTACCGCCATAGGTACAAATACGGCGGAAATGGCCACCGATTTGGGGGCAATTTACCAAACTACAGATGGTGGTCAAAATTGGAAGGCTAATCTGGAAGCAGCATTTGGTGTAGTACGTAACATCGAGCGTTCCCCTGATGGTAAGTATATCGCTGTTTCTGCTAAGGGTAGTTTTTACTCGACTTGGGAGCCTGGTGAAAATGCTTGGCAACCCCATAACCGCAATAGTTCCCGCCGTTTGGAAAATATGGGTTTCACTCAGGATGGACAATTGTGGTTATTGGCAAGAGGTGGACAGGTTCAATTCAGTGATCCTACTAAGCCAGAAGAGTGGCTAGAACCAGAATATCCAGAGTTGTCCACAAGTTGGGGTTTACTGGATTTAGCTTATCGCACACCTGATGAAATTTGGGTTGGCGGTGGCAGTGGTAATTTACTATGCAGCACTGATGGTGGGAAAACCTGGACAAAAGACCGTGATGTAGAAAAAGTGGCAGCTAATTTTTATAAAATCGTCTTCTTTAACCCCAATCAAGGTTTTATAATAGGCGATCGCGGCGTTTTACTCAAATATAACCCCAAAGCAGAGCTAACAACAGCCCCAGCAGCTTAATTACACTCAACTCAACTATGGTATGTATTAAGTCTCAACTTTGTAGGATAATAAACGAAATCATCGTTTTTGAGAAGGGAGTGAAATAAATGGCAGGTACCACTGGAGAACGTCCGTTTTCTGACATTGTTACCAGTATTCGTTACTGGGTAATTCACAGCATCACCATCCCCGCATTATTTGTGGCCGGTTGGTTATTTGTCAGCACTGGTCTGGCTTATGATGTTTTTGGTACACCACGTCCTAATGAGTATTTTACTCAGGTTCGTCAAGAAGTACCAATTGTGAAAAACCGTTTTGAAGCAAAACAACAAGTAGAAACCTTTATTGGCAAGTAATTTAACATCATGACTAGCGGTAATAACATCAATCAACCAGTTACTTATCCCATTTTTACAGTTAGATGGCTTGCGGTTCATACCCTAGCTGTTCCTACTGTATTCTTTTTGGGCGCGATCGCTTCAATGCAATTTATTCAACGCTAGGAGTTAATCATGGAAAGAACCCCTAATCCTAATCAACAACCAGTTGAATTAAACCGGACCTCTCTCTATCTAGGACTACTCTTGGTCTTCGTGCTGGGAATTTTATTTTCCAGTTACTTCTTTAACTAACTGGGCTTTTTAACGTCAGTTGCTAGTTAGGTAACAGGTGGCAGAAAATTCTCCACTGACAACTGACAACTGACGACTGACGACTGACAACTAACAATTTTTGTAAGTGAGGAAAAAACTGTGTCTGGAAGTGGAAGAATTCCCCTGTGGGTCGTCGCTACGATCGCAGGTTTAGGTGTCATCACTGTTGTAGGTATCTTCTTTTATGGAGCTTACGCAGGAATTGGTTCTTCAATGTAATGCTACTGCAAAAAGGCAGCAATTAAAAATACAAAAGACTGAATTTTTGCTTGATCATCATTTTTGAAATCCTGCTTCAGAAATTACCATAAAAACCGCCTATCTCTATGAGGTAGGCGGTTTTGTTAGTTTCTGAATAGGTAATTAGCGTAAAAACTAAGTAACTAATTACCTATAGCCTAATTAAGCAATATCTTCGCTTTCAATGTATGAAAACAAAAAGGCGAAAATTACTGCTGGTAAAACTAAGCCAGTGAGAGGAACGAAAATAGAAGGTAAAAAGGAGGAATAAGCCAACACAGTGGGCAAAAATGAACTTGACATGATGATAAAGTCCTGTAAAGTCTGACTACAACTCAAATTGAGCTTACTGCAAAATCTTCCCTAATTTGCTAAATCATCAAGATTTTTAACAGAAGTTACCAAAAAATGCGGTTTAGCGGTTTTGATAGTAAGCTACTATTTGCTTAAATCTTTGTTTATCTTCTTCATGAGCGTTTGGTAGCCACGAAATCCATAAACCAGCAATTTGACTTTCGTTGTAATCAAACTCTAAAGATGTTTGGGGGATTAATCCCACTTCTACCCCTGCTAACTGATTTAGATGTGCTGCTATTTCTCGATATGCTGCCAATGGTAAACCAGGAAATTCTATTTTCTCTTGTATCTCCATATCTATAAATCTCTGACAAAATTTGCCTGCGGCTTTTGCACCACAATATAATTACTAACAGATGCCTTAGTTACAGGTTGAGATTCTTCCACAGGTTTTTCTCCCACCTGTTTGATAACTTCAATCCCATACTGTTCTAAAATTACGGTGGGATTACTGCCTTGACGCATTTCAATACGTTTCACTAATACACCATTCATCAGTCTTTGTCCCGGTTGTACATATCTACTGGTTGGCTCATTCGGGGCTTTAATAATTGCTTGGGGTACTTCACCAATCAAAACTATACCAGTTACAACAACTGCCTGAGCTATTTTCGGCTGTGGTGCTGGTGGTAGAATAGGTTTTTTTGTCGCTTTTGGTGCCATTGATCTTGGTTGTGGCGACTTGACTGCTAAATTTGGTACAGGTTTTGTGAGGGGTTTACTAGCCAGCAAGGTCTTTTCTGTCACTTTTTGCGCCATTGGACTTGGTTGTGACGACTTGGCCGTTGTATTTTTATTTATTGGTTGTTGATTAATCGTAGGTAAAGGCAATAATGTAGGAACTGAGATTTTTGTCCTTGAGTCCAGAATTTGCCCAAAAGGGTCTGTACGTCCTTTTTCTATGACCAGCAATCGTTCTGCACCTTTAGTTGCTGGAATCAAAGTACCAACAGACTGACGACTCCTGACCGGACTAGGGGACACCATGGGATTATTCAAAGCCGACCCTAAAGATTGTGATGGTATTATCTGCTGGGTAGTTGGTTGAGGACTAGCAGTATTGCTACTAGTGGGCGTTTCACCTATGGTACATCCAGTCAGCGATAAGGTTGTTAAAATAGTGAGCGCCGTAATACCTGTAGCTGTAATATATGAATTTGTAATCATTAACTTCTGTGAAAAATTATAAGCGGGTTTGTTTCTGCATTCAGATTGAGACATAAAGCGCGAAATGTAGCTAAACAAGACAAAAACTTCACCAGATTGATTAAGTGCGTGGTCTTTGTTATATTACCAGCATCAACTAAAATTAACAATTAACTTTACCCGTCATCCATGATATTTTTCAACAATTCTAACCCCTTCTTAACTCGTCTGGAAACAGTTACAACACTAATATTCAGAAGTTCTGCTACCTCTTTTTGGGTGAACTCATGAAAAAAAACATACTCAACAACTTCACGAGTCAGTTTTTCTAACTTAACCAGGGCTTGTTGTAAACGAATTTGATCTTCTTGGGCTAATTGAAAACTGCGATACTGAGGATCTGGAACCAATTCACCCAAACAAGTAGAACCTTCTTCATCATCTTTTATAGGTACATCTAGACTCAAGGGAGTGCGGTTTATCAATGCTAATTTAATTTCTTGCCATTCATCTAGAGAAATTTCCAATGCAGCCGCTAATTCCCTATCAGTGGGTTGACGATGATATTTTTCTCGGAGAGAATGACAAACCCCCACAGCTTTTTGCTGAATTTCTAGCCATTGTCTGGGTATTTTCACAGTTACACTTTTATCTCGCAGATAGTGTTGAATTTCACCACGAATGTAAGGCATGGCATAGGAACTAAAGGCATTTCCTAAAGAAAGTTCAAATTTCTCAATTGCTTTAATTAAGCCTATACAACCTACCTGTAGTAGATCCTCATAGTTTTCATGACACTGGTTAACCCAATAATAAGCTTCTTTTCTCACTAGTCCAAAATTAAGTTCCACCAATTGATTACGAACTTTTTCCGAGGGAGATTGTTGATACTCTCGCAACAACTGTGAAATTTGATGTTTCAGTTCTTCGGTGGCTGCTTTAGACATAAAATTTGAGTTTTTAAGTGAATTTGAAATCTGTTGATTTGCTCTTTGGTTTTTCTAAGCCTCAGAACTATATTCAAATAGCCGCTGAGATAGGTTATATGGAGTTGTTTTTAATGGTTTAGTCCGCACAACTGTAATTTTTCACTCAACTTAGTTAAGTGTGTTTGGTAGTAATTAAACTACTGTGATGGCATGAAAATATACAATTAGCATTTGAATTTTAAATCGAAATAGTACCCAATTAAACTAATTAATGATGAGATTTACTTATATTTCTGGAAAATTTGATAAGATTTAATGATTATTGCCCGAAAATTGCCTCAAAGGTTAGTTTCCCAAAAAAAACCAAGAAACACATTGTTATTAATGTGCTTCTTGGTTCAAGTAATTCCACAGATAAATTCTCAGGTTTGCTAGGCAAAAGGCCTATTTTCTAAACATATTGGACTGAGAGATGTTTTCGATGTGGTATTTTTTGAATCAGTAATTTTTTACGCCAGGGGCTCAATTCGACCGTAGAACAAACCGCGAATCTTCACTTCTTTAGGTTCACCCGCACCCAAATCTGTATCAGAAGGCTGTTCACTTTCAAAAGTTCCAGCGATTTCACCGGAAGTATTATCAACTTTAGCTACCTGCAAAGAAATTTTACCCTTGAGAACTTCTGTGCGTTTGACATTAGTACGGGTTAATTCTTCATCATCAGCTTGGGCTGGTAAAGCTACAGCATTATCATAGCCACTAACAACACCACGACCTTTAGGGTCTAAGAAAGCAGCACCACGATAGGAAGGAACCTTAAAAGTACCTTCAAAGTCAGTGGATGTATTAATGCTAGTTAAATTAGGTTGTGTTTGCGCGACTAAATTTTTGATGGTAAATAAGAAAGGTACTAGTTCACCACCGGGAAGCTTAACAGTGATAGCTTGGAAGTCAAGACCATCTTGTTCTGTAAAAGTCAAGCTATTATCTGGGTTGATGGTGAGCTTACCTTGTACTTGGTCAATGGTAGAAGTATATCTGGTCATAACTTTACCAGGGACAAATTCTGCTTCTTGACGTTTGTTAGTAGGTTCTTCCTTAACAAAGAAATTAGTTGGTTCTAAACAAAGTTCTTTGATAGAGTATGTAACGTTGGGATCAACTGTAATAGAACCACGGCTAGTTTCTGCTAATTGGGGGCATTTATTAGCCAAGCCAGTGCCGCGAATTTGTTCATAAGTGAGTACATCACTTGTGCTGGTAGAGGGCGCATCACTACAAGCAGTGATTAGTCCCAAGCATAGAGCGAAGAAAGCAACAATTAAAGCGCGATACCTCATGGTCAACCTCAATCTCAAAAATTAATATCTAAGTTGTCAAACTGCTTTACTAAACGTAGTTAAACGCATTATGTTTTGGAGTTTAGCATTCAAAGCATAGATAAAGCAGTGAACCGCATCCATTTGCGATTATGTATGTGTTGCCAGTACATACAATAAAAGTATTTGGATAAGGAAATTAGCCAGATCATACGACTTTTTTTAACTCAAAATCAAAGGACTCTAGTGGTTAAATCCTGCTGTAATACAGCACGGATTATGGAAAAGCCTTCTCTACCTTACCACCAAGGATTCTTGTTACCTGAGAATAGCCAGAAAGTTATATGTTGGGAAGTCAAAAGTCAGGCAGAACCAATTCCAGGCATCGTTAAACTCGACAGAGAATATGTGAGAGCCAAGTCAAGACAAGTTTTTGCCTATGGTGTGGCCTATAACCTGACTGGAAATAGAAAGTATCTCAGCTATGCTAAAGCAGGTGTAGATTATTTACGGGCTAATGCATTGGTTGAATTTGGATTTAAAGGAGCCTATACCTACTTTGATAAAACAGGAAAGGGGCAACCTGAACAAGAAAAGCGCATCAGTCAAGATATGACCTATGCTCTTTCTGGCTTAGCATTTTACTACTATCTGACCAGAGATCCTCAGGTTTTACAGGAAATAGTGAATGTTAAAAACTACATTTTTAACTATTACTACGATAAAGAATGGGATTTAATTTCCTGGGCAAAAGCTGACTATATAGATTACAAAAATCCCGATGGTACTGTAGAGACAGTTAGCACTCAACAGAGAGAATTAGTAGCGCAACTGGATCAAATTTACGCTTACATGATGTTGCTCACACCGATTTTACCCAGTGAATTTAATGGTGTAAAACTCCAGCAACAGTGGAAAGATGATTTAGTGCATGTTGCCACCATCATGAGTGAGCAATTCTATACTCCCGATAAGAATATCTTCTGGGGAGCAATTACCGATTCTAAGAACAAGAAATTAGCCACAGATCATACAGATTTCGGTCACTCCATTAAAACCTTGTGGTTAATTTATGAAGTTGGCAAATTAACTGGACACTACGATTTAGTGTTGTTTGCTCAAGAAGCAGCCCCAAAAATCCTAGAAGCAGCTTATCTGGAAGATGGTACTTGGGGACGTAGAATCAATGAATATGGACAAGTAGAAAGAGATAAAGAATGGTGGATCTTAGCAGAATTAGACCAGGTTGCTGCTACTTTGAGCCTCAGAGATCCATCCTACGCCAAATATCTACCAACAACTTATGGTTACTGGTTTGAATACATGGTAGATCATAAAGACAAAGGAGTTTGGCATTGGGTAAGTGCTGCTGACAACAAACCTGATATCCATTTTCCCAAACAACACTCCTGGAAAAATGCTTTCCATACTTTTGAACACGCAATTGTTGGCTATTTAACTGGACAAGAAATTCACGATTTGCCCAGTACCTTATATTTTGCCTTCCAAAATGGCACTCCTGATTACACTCGAATCCGTCCCTATACCTACGCGGCAAAAGTGAACTCAGTAGAAGAAATACTCGATTCTGAAAAATATCCAGAGTTCAAAAAACAAAAAGTGACATTTACCGACATCCGGTAAGGAATTAGCCATCCAAGACATAGTTATAAATCAAGTAACAATGTCTTGATCAAATTATCAGCATTAACTCTGTAATGAGGAAGATAAATCTATGACTATCCAAACTTTCAAATTTTTTGATGATGGATTAAAGCCAGAACAGAGGTTGCGTGATGAGTACATGACCAAAACCTGTTTGGATGACGATCGCCTATGGATTCCTTATGGCGAAGGGACGTGGTTTCAAGCTTGTCACTTTAATGTAACTACTGGCGGTTTTGCTAATGTCCTGAAGATCTTACCGGGAAAACAACTGGACACTCACTATCACATTAGTACAGTACATGGTTTTACCATCCGGGGTAAATGGGGATATCGTGAACACAAATGGATAGCTACCCCTGGATCTTATGTTTTTGAACCTCCTGGAGAACTACACACATTATATGTACCAGCAGACTCTCCAGAACCAATGGTAACTTTCTTTGCCCTTTCCGGTGGTCTGATCTATACCGATACCGATGGTTCTTTCGCTGGTTATGACGATGGTTTTACCCTACTGGAACTGGCACGAGAACATTATCGCAATGTAGGTTTAGATGAGTCTTTGATTGATGCCATGATTCGTTAAGATAAGACATCAAAAACTAAAAATAAAGATATAGTTGTGCAACTGGCAACTATATCTTCATCTTCATTAAATCAGATACCAGCAATGGCAGCCGAAAATCTTTTAGCAATTAAAATCAAACATGAGTGTTAATACACAAGACCTTTATTTGGCATTAGTTAAAGCAGTGGAAACTAATAACGTAACCACTGTGATTGATTTGATCAAAAAAGGGGTTGATGTCAACAAACGAGGACCTTTACCCCTGACCCCATTGATGATTGCTGCTGGTCGCGGTTATGTACAGATGACCCAGACCCTCTTGGATGCAGGAGCAGATGTTAATGTCATTGATAGTGTGACGGGAGCTTCTCCATTACATAAAGCTGCTCAAAGTGGTGTTGTGGAGGTAGCGAGAATACTCCTAAAACATGGAGCTTTTTTGAATCTGCAATCTGCCATCGTGGGACATACACCTTTAATTGATGCAGTGTGGTCGAAAAAGCCGCCGATGGTGAAATTCTTATTGAATCAAGGGGCGATCATCAACATCAAGGGACATCATGGTGCTGACGTTTGGGAATTTGCCAGCAATGAAGAAACTTGGACTGCTGGTTTTACTGTTCCTGGTCAAGAAAGCTGGGGTAAGTCCATTCGGCAAATGTTAGAAGAGCGTCAAAAGACAGATGAAGCAGCCCAGAAACAGCCATTAATGCAAGCTGTATCAGATGGCAATCTAGCTGCTGTAAAAAGTCTGATTGCTCAAGGGGTAGATGTCAACGAATCTTCACCCATTGTTGGCGGTGGTAATGATGGGCAAACACCTCTGTTAGTTGCTTGCTTCTTAGGTCATAAAGAGATAGTTTTAGAACTGTTAAAAGCTGGAGCTAGTCCTCATATTGTGGATTACTTAATGAAGGCTACTCCTGCTCACAAAGGTGCTTATGCTGGAAGACCAGAAGCTGTAAAAGCTCTGATTGAAAATAGCAAAGTTGATCTTTTAGCTCAAGGACCATACAACGGCTATACAGCACTGCATGATGCTACTTGGCATGGTCATACAGAAGTGGTGAAAGTTCTTCTGAATGCCAATGTTCCTTTAAATCTTCAAGGACATGATGGTAAAACTCCACTAGACCTAGCTATTGAGTATGGGTATAAAGATATTGAGGCACTAATTAGGATGAAGATGCAATTTCCTGGTACACCATTAAAAGGAAAAAAAGTAGCTGTCCTGGTGGAAACAGAGTATATCCCTGACGAAATTGAATATTACAAAAATGGATTTCCGGCGCTGGGAGCAGAAGTAGACTTTTTATCCTATCTCTGGGGTAAAGAAAGTCGCACCATTGTTAGCGATATAGATAATCCTGACAAACAACTACATAAGATGGTAGTCACTAAAGATGTTGCCAACTACGATCCGAATAATTATGACATCGTGTTGATGGCTGCTAACTATTGTGCTATCAGACTCCGGGAAATTCCTCCAATGGGAAATATCGGTAGTCCAGAAGAATTGCAGCGGCCTCCAGCAGTGCAGTTCTATAAAAAAGCTATGGCCAACAAACGTATTATCAAGGGCGCTCTTTGTCATGGTTTGTGGATTTTAACCCCTTGTCCAGAAGTATTAAAAGGACGCAAGGTTATTTGCCATACTGTTGTGCTGGCAGATATCGTCAATGCTGGTGCAACCTTTGTACCAGATAAAGGTTATGTGGTTGTTGATAATGATTTAGTGACTGCACGTTCAGCAGCAAATCTGAAAGAATATTTCAACAAAATTGTAGAACTAGCCACTAAGGGTATTTCACCAAATTGTGAATATCAAAGATTACTGTAGTGTGGGCGATTTTACTGCTATTCCATTTGACCAACTTTTGAAAATTCCAGGTGAGTTTGTGACTAAATCAATTCGGTCTTTATTCAAAAACTGTGCAAGTTTTGTTGCTGTTTGTTTTGCTGCACTGACAATTACACTGACTTGTTACACTCCATCAGCGAAAGCAGATGTGATATATCATGCTTTCGATGAATGTTTTGCCAGTATCAAAGCCGAACTACCCAAAATTAAAGACGCAGGATACAATTACATCCAAGTTTCCCCTCCTAATAAAACCGCTTCCCCGGATGATAATGCTTGCACTTCAGACAAATACTGGTACATACAGTATCAACCCCTTGATTATGCCCTAGAGGGAAATCTGGGAACCGAGCAGGAGTTAAAGGATTTGATTAATGCGGCTCACGAAAAAGGTATTAAGGTGATTGCTGATGTCGTCTTGAATCACCTGGCTAATTACAAAAACGTTGCTGGTCACGACATTAAACCTTTCCCCACAGCCTATCCTATATTCCAGGAGCGGGAATACTTTCATTACAAAGAATGTATCAAGGACTACAATAATTCCTCCGAAGTGGAAAATAATTGGTTATGCAGTCAAGATGACCCAGAGGGATTACCTGACCTGAAAACGGGTTTGCCCTATGTACAAGAGCAACAACAGAACTATCTGAAAAAACTACTTGATTTTGGATTCGATGGTTTGCGTTTTGACGCTGCCAAGCACATTTCTCGCCAGGATATGCAGAAGATCCTCGCAGTTATCCCTAGTGACAAGCTTTACTATGGTGAGGTCATTGGTAAGGATTATGGCGAGAGCATGAGTTATATCCCTGTTTTTCCCAAAGTAACAGATTTTCAACTGGTCAATACCTTAAAAGCTGCTTTCGGTTTTGGTGGGGATTTGCGCTCTTTAGTTAATCCATCAGATACCCAACGTTCTTTACCTGGTCAGGATGCTGTTACCTTTGCTCGCAATCATGATACTTGGGCTCCAGGACAGTTTGATAATTGGAAATTTGATGATGGGGATTTACCCTTAGCAACAGCTTATGTATTGGCGATTAAGGAAGGAACACCCCTGATTTTGAATTTTGATGCCTTCAACCCTACAGTTGTTGCTGCTACTCAATTTCATCAAAAAATGGATGCACAACCCCAATACTATCGCAATGGTAATGAAATTGCTGCTACTGCGAACAATCCCAATTTACTCTTTATTGAACGCGGAAATAAGGGTTTAGCCATTATCAACAAGGCTGGTACAACATTTGATGTGACGGCTGCAAAAATGCCGGGTTTAGAAGTTGGCTGCTATGACGAATTACAGTATAACTTCAAAATGTGTGTGGCTAAGGGTGATGATGGTCAAAAATACATTACTGAGTGGGGTTCAAAGAATCGTGGAGGCATAGAGATAGGACCACGCACGGCTCTTTTCTTTGTCAAGGCTGAGGCATAATTTGAGACGACAATTATTATTTTTGTCTCAGTAATAATTTTTAACCTTTGTGGAAAATTGCGATCGCTTTGATTTTAGGCGATCGTATTTTTTATTTGGGAATATTTATTGTAACACACATTCTGCACTCTAGAGTATTTCTGCTTAGTTCCAAACTGGAATGCTCCCGTGCATACTCCAATATTTGACTTTTTTGTTGATCAATTTAGGAACTTTTCCAGTATCCTATTATTTTTATGGGAGTAAAACCTTTCATGGAGCAGGATCAAAATTTGGCTGGTGAGGATTTATCCTGGCAACTAGAGGCGATTGGTAACGCAGTAAAAAATGTAGCTGAAACCTGCGAGGGGGATGTAATTGCTATATTGGCTGTGTTACGTCATTTAGAACAATTACACAGAGAAATTCGGGACGGAGTGTTTCAGGAAAATTTGCCTGATAACCGCCAAAGACTATACTCATTGCTCAGAAATATCGAGTCTGAGGGGGGTTGGCCTTATATTGCCCGCATGAGAATACAAGGTTTGTTAGTGAATTTATCAGAGTCTCAAGAGTGAAAGTCATGATGTTTTTCAATCTCCGGGATAGACTAATATTAATTTTCTAGAGTAGTCCTATGATATGAGATAAATTTAATTGCTGAATCAGCTGGATATACAAAATCAATTGGATTGTGACTGACAAGGAGTGCAAATGGCTGGAATAATATCAGTCTCTCGGACAAATTTAGCGCAACGTCGGCAGAAATTACGCCGTCAGCGACATATCAAACTGATCAAGACTACTTGGCGAACAGTTGCTGTAATTGGAATTGCTGCGGCTTTGTTATGGGTGGCAATTCAACCAATGTGGGTATTACAGGATTCAAAGCAAATAGTGATCAAATCTGGTGGCAAAATCAATTTGACTCCAAAGGATGTTTATTCACTGTTAGGATTATCTTCTCCTCAATCTTTATGGCGCATTGAACCTTCTTTAATTGCTGAATCTTTAAAAAAACAACCAAATATTGCCCAAGCCACCATTAGTCGTCGTTTGTTCCCACCTGGTTTAATGATTGAAATTCACGAACGCGTTCCTGTGGCTATAGTCCAAATACGTAAAAAGCAAACTGCTACTAGTTGCACCGCTTCTAGTTTAAGAAAATCTACCGATGTTAAGAAGCCTTGTGTACAAAACAACAGTGCGGCTAATAAGCAAAGTGAACTGGGTTTACTAGATGCTAGTGGTGTCTGGATGCCTATGGCTAAGTATATGTCAATGAATCCTCAAGGGAAATTACCTCAAATGATGGTGATTGGTTCTCCCGGAGAATATAGGCCATTCTGGACTCAACTTTATGAAGCTATTGGTCAAAGTTCTCTCAAGGTGACGGAAATTGATTTTCAAGATCCCACAAATTTAATTTTGAAGACTGAGTTAGGAGTTGTACATTTAGGTAGTCCTAGCAATAAATTACCTGAACAAATTCAGGTACTTGGACAAATGCGCCATTTAGGGACTCAATTTAATCCTATTAATATAGATTATATTGATTTGAAAAATCCTGCTATGCCATTAGTACAGGTGAACCAAAAAAAGCCCAGCTTAGATATTAAAAAATCCCCACAATTGCATACCAAACCAATGCTAAGTCCCTGAATACCGACACTTTATAAATTAAATTGAGGTTCTAATTTTAAATTTTGGCAAATTGGCAAGTTGGTGTATATTATACATATAGATGTAAAATTTTGCAGCCCTTAGTTAAAAAATTATGTTCAGGGTTGTAAAATCAATATCTGAATCTGAAAAATATTCTCAAAAAACATGAGGGGGTTATTAAAAATTATTGGTGGAATGGAAGTTGATCGAAAAGCTAAGTAACCAGTCGGGTATTCTATATGAAGTAGTGTCGGCAGCTTTATGCCTATCTCTCAACATGAGATAAATAAACATCTATGGCTTTTTGGAACTATCCTTTTTAGGAATGGGGGTTAATAATTAGCATTATGTATCATTAATCACAAATTCACCAATAAAATAGCCGATATACCAAAATAATTTATACAAAGGTAATCGAAACTACTAGTCCATTTAAAAACGCGATAACTATTTTACAGCAAGTATTTCACTTTGAAGAGTGACTTTTGTTGTTTGTGTCCAAGTTAAATTTTATGCCTGAATCAGTGAGAAATTACTAAGTATAGTCTACAACATCATGGTAGGCTGGTAAATAGTAAAAACAAAATTAGTACGATGCCAATAAATTCTGGCGAGGTCAAATATAGTTGACTGTTAAGTAAATCACACCGATAAAAGTCGTTTATCTATCCTTTGCAAATCCAATGACACTTGATAATAACCAAGGGCTAATCTATAATTCTCAAACTGGAAACCAACCAGGCTTCTCTCTGGCAGTTAACAGCAATAATCCCTTTAATAATTCTTCTTTAAACTTCACCCCACAAGATCATAAGAGAATGGCTACTGAAAGTAGGAGTATTGGTGAAATTGTTCCAGGTCGTGTTGCTAACATTAAGGTGATTGGTGTTGGTGGTGGTGGTGGTAATGCTGTCAACCGCATGATTGAGTCTGATGTATCTGGAGTGGAGTTTTGGTCAATTAATACTGATGCTCAGGCTTTAACTTTGGCGGGTGCTCCTAGTCGTTTACAAATTGGACAAAAGCTAACTAGAGGTTTGGGTGCGGGGGGAAATCCCGCTATTGGTCAAAAGGCGGCGGAGGAATCTCGTGATGAAATTGCTACTGCTTTAGATGGTGCGGACTTAGTATTTATTACTGCTGGTATGGGCGGGGGAACTGGTACGGGCGCTGCTCCAATTGTCGCGGAAGTAGCTAAGGAAATGGGCGCTCTGACTGTTGGTGTGGTAACTCGGCCGTTTATTTTTGAAGGACGCAGACGCACCAGCCAAGCGGAACAGGGAATTGAAGGCTTGAAAAGTCGAGTTGATACTTTAATTATTATTCCTAATAATAAGCTCTTGGAGGTGATTCCTGAACAAACCCCTGTCCAAGAAGCTTTCCGCTATGCCGATGATGTGTTACGTCAAGGTGTGCAGGGTATTTCTGATATTATTACTATTCCTGGTTTAGTAAATGTTGACTTTGCTGATGTGCGGGCTGTTATGGCTGATGCAGGATCAGCTTTGATGGGTATTGGTGTAAGTTCAGGTAAATCTAGGGCCAGAGAAGCTGCGATCGCTGCAATTTCTTCACCTTTGCTAGAATGTTCTATTGAGGGTGCTAGAGGTGTTGTATTTAATATTACTGGTGGTAGTGATTTAAC
The DNA here is from genome assembly GCA_046070105.1 of Dolichospermum sp. Taxonomy (GTDB): domain Bacteria; phylum Cyanobacteriota; class Cyanobacteriia; order Cyanobacteriales; family Nostocaceae; genus Dolichospermum. The sequence continues at coordinate 3,711 of JBJUHT010000129.1, read as the reverse complement.
TCTTCATGAAGTGAATGCTGCTGCGGAAACAATCTATGAAGTGGTTGATCCTAATGCCAATATTATTTTTGGAGCGGTAATTGATGACAGACTCCAGGGAGAAGTGAGAATTACTGTGATTGCTACTGGCTTTACTGGGGAAATTCAAACCCCTTCAGCACAAACTGTCGTTACTCCTAGAGTGGTTACAACTCCCACTCCTAGTAGTACCAGAAGACCTGCACCATTACAACCACCTGTTAATAATCCTCCCCCAATTGTAGAATCTCCCAAGGAAAAACCATCTTTGGATATTCCTGATTTTCTACAAAGACGACGGACACCACCCAAAAATTAATTCAAGAAAGTCTCTGTAAACATTTATCAAGAAAGTTTTAGGTTTATTATACATGATTTTTTATTCTCAATAAGAATTGTATAATATCTATATTTTCCTTCTTTATTGCGACTAAGGATATGTTAATAAACCAAATTTTCCTTGGAAATTCTCCTTTTAATTTCTCTCTAAACTTGTGGTTTTATAATCTTTAATCCTGAGTAGAAAAACCAGATCCCCGAATTTTAGTATTGATTCAGCATTCATTAGACATCTCCGAAAAATATTGTAGAGACGTTCCATGGAACGTCTCTAAAAGGGTTGTAAGTCACGCACATTTAATTACCGGAGATGTCTATTGATATCATTAAAGAAAAAACGGGGATCTTGCATCTATTGTAGCTTGATTAAACTCCTTAAGTTACAGCAAGTAGCTTTGAGTGAGGTACACTTTGTGCGGGCAAGATGCCCGCACCACAAGAGTTTTATCATTAATATCTGTACTTCATAATATCGGAAACTGCTGTATGACAATTTCATAACCATTATGTCCGACTTTAATAACGACATCAATAACTACATCCAAGATTTACAAGAAAATAGTCAACGCGGTGGAGAACGCAGTCATTACCCCAGCCTAAAACGACTAATTGAAGGTTTAATGATGGGGATTAATGCTAGAATTGAAGAAAAAGGTAATCAAGCAGGAATACCCGATTTAACTATCAGAAAAAATGAGCGGATTTTAGGATATATAGAAGCTAAAGATATTAATATTGATTTAACTAAAATCGAAAAAACACCACAACTCAAACGTTATTTAGAATCAAATATAGGTTATAACTTCATTTTAACTAATTATCTAGAATTTCGGTGGTATGTAAACGGAGAATGTGAAAAAACTGCTGATTTAGCTACTTTAGAAAAGGGAGAAATTATCCTAGTTGATGATTTAAAACCTATCACAGAATTACTACAATTATTTCTGAATCAAAAAGCCAAAGATATTAATAATTATTATGATTTGGCTAAAGAAATGGCAGCTTATACTAAAACCATTAGAAACGCAATTCAATCATCTTTAGAAATAGAAACAACCACAGAAGAATTAAATCGTCTAAAATCAACATTTAAAAAACTACTACTTTTAGATATAGATAATGATAAATTTGCAGATATGTATGCTCAAACTATCGCTTATGGGTTATTTACTGCAAAAATTGGTCATGTACAAAATCCTGGACAATTTGCATTTAATCGCACAACAGCCGGTATTTATATTACTGATAGAATCCCTTTTTTAAAAGGTTTTTTTGACATAGTTATTAACAGCGATAACGTGAGTAATATTCATCAATCAATTGAAAATTTGGTAGAATTATTAAATACAGTTGATATGACGAATATTTTAGAAAACTTTGGGAGAGAAACCCGTACGGAAGACCCGGTTTTGCACTTTTATGAAACATTTTTAGCTGCTTATGAATCTTCATTAAGAAAAAGTAGAGGAGTTTATTATACTCCTGAACCTGTAGTTAATTTTATTGTTGGTGCTGTGAATGATATTTTGCGGGACGAAAAAATATTTGATTTAGAAGATGGTTTGGGGAGTCGTAAAGTTACAATTCTTGACCCCGCAACGGGAACAGGAACTTTTTTATATGCAGTTATTAAACAAATTTATCTCAATGAAATAGATGATTCTAATATTCGTCGCTGGAATAAATTTTTTAGACGCAAAAAACTGTTAAGTCGTCTGTTTGGGTTTGAATTATTGATGACTCCCTATACCATAGCACATTTAAAATTAGGTTTATTATTGTCGGATTTAGGTTATGATTTTGCACCAGAAGAAAGATTAAAAATTTATTTAACTAATGCTTTGGAAGCAGGAATAAAATCAGGGGAATTAATTCCTGGTATTACCCAAATTATCGCGGAAGAATCAAGTCAAGCAGCAAAGGTAAAAACGGAAATTTCTGTAACTGTGGTGTTAGGAAATCCTCCTTATTCTGTCAGTTCGCAAAATGCGAGTAAACGCAAAAGAATCTTAAATCAAGATGAAAGATATTTAGCAGATATTGAATATACTGGTTCAGTTTGGAATCGGATTTATAAAACCGGAAAAGCGGGTAAAACTATCACGGAATTAACCCATATTGGGGAACTTTTAGAACTATATAAAGGTAGAGTGAGACTGGAAGGAGAAAAGAATATTCAACCTTTAGATGATGATTATATTAAATTTATTCGTTTTGCTCAATATCAAATTGAAAATAATGCTCAAAATGCGGGTATTATTGGTTTTATTACTAACCATTCCTATCTCAATGGTTTAATTCATCGAGGTATGAGGGAAGAATTGTTAAAGTATTTTGATAGATTATATATTATGGATTTACATGGTAATTCTTTATTAAAAGAAACTACTCCAGATGGTAATATTGATCAAAATGTTTTTGATATTCAGCAAGGTGTAGCCATTTTAATTGCTGTGCGCGAAAAAGATAAACCTGATTATGGTTCTACTGCTTATAAATCCAGAGATGGTGTTAAGGAAATGGCTAAGGTATTATATTATGATCTTTGGGGAAGACGTGAGGATAAATATAAGTTTTTAGAATTTGCAAGTTTAGATAATGTTAATTGGATAGAAGTAAAACCTACTGAACCTAATTACTTTTTTGCACCGAAAGATTTTGATTTAGCAACGGAATATAATCAAGGATGCTTAATCAGCGATATATTTATAATTAATTCCAGTGGTTTTACTACTCATAGGGATAACTTTGCAATAGATTTTGATAGAGATGTAATTAAAAAAAGAATACGTGATTTAATGTCTGAAGATTTATCTAATGATTATTTGCAAGAATTGTATGGTATTCATGATAGTAGAGATTGGAATTTAGCTGAAGCACGAAAACAAGTTAGAAAAAATCTCAACTGGGAAAATGATTTAATTTCTTGTTTGTATCGTCCTTTTGATAAGCGTTTCTGTTATTTAAGTACAGTAGCAATGGATTTTCCGCGTCCACCATTGAAACAGCATCTAATACAAGATAATCTGAGTTTATTATGTAATCGTCAGCTTTCTATTATGGGGTGGAGACATATTTTTGTTACTAACTCAGTTCCTGAAATCTGTTCTATTTCATCAGCAAGTAGAGAAAGGACATATGTTTTTCCTCTCTACACATACCCAAATACAGAAAATAAACAAACAAATCTTTTTTTAGAAAAAACTCCTAACTTATCCCCAAAATTCCTAGAAGCTATTAAAGAAAAACTTGGTAAAATACCCACACCAGAACAAATTTTTTACTATGCTTATGCTATTTTTCACAGTCCTACATACCGCACTAGATACGCTGAGTTTCTGAAAATAGATTTTC
>JBJUHT010000128.1:0-24393 GCA_046070105.1 Dolichospermum sp. | reverse complement strand
AGGGGTTTCCGCTCTTATGAGGTACATATTAAGCCCCCTCTCGAAGAGCGGGGAGGGGGTTGGGGGTGGGGTGACTTTGTACCTCATAACATCGGTAAGTGCTGTATTATCTTTAAAATCAATAGATTTTCAAATTCCTTTTAGCGATATTTATGAAGGTGTAAATTTCCAGTAGGCTGGGTTGAGGAACGAAACCCAACATTATTAAACCTGATGATTAAAACTTTTTTTGGGTTGCGCTGTCGCTTAACCCAACCTACGTTTAATTGTACATTAAATTTCATCAGGATCTATATTCAATTCTCGCAATTTTGCTGCTAAACGTTCTGATTTTCTCGCTTCTTTTTCTGCTCTTTTAGCTTGTATTTCTGCTTTTATAGCTTCCTGTTTTGCTTTTTCAGTTGCTTGTTCTGCGGTTTCTTCTGGAGTGGGAACTAATTTACCTTCTGGTGTAAAATATCTTAATAATCCTTCATGAATCCCCAAATATAGATCTAATTGTTCACTCCATAAATGTCCTTTTTCATTTGCTTCTAGAGGTTGATATTTACCATCTAATAAATGAAAACCTACAAATTCTAGTGTATAAGGATCAAACCAAAAATAATCTGGTGTGCGAAAAGTATTTTGATAAAGTTCTTTTTTATATTCTTTATCTGTATTTGCTGTACTTGGAGACAGAATTTCTAAAATAAAATTAGGGTATTTTCCCTCTTCATTCCAAACTACCCAACTTTTCCGGGTTTTGCGTTCTGTTCCTAGCACAACAAAGAAATCTGGACCTCGGAAATATTCTGATTTTTTTTGATTAGGACTATAGTAAATGGTGAGATTTCCCGCAGCATAGAAATCATATCTATCTTTCCATAACCATTCTAGACATTTGAAAAGGAGAATTATTTGTCTTAAATGTAGTTCTGTTTCCACGAGAGGTTCATCACTATATAAATCACTGGGGGGAAAAATCACATCTTGAGAGATGTTTTCTTGAAGTTCTAATTCTTGAGTAATCATCATGATGTGATACCAAGTCGTTACCCCTCTATTATATCATTGACTAGGTTGGATTGACTTATGTTACTCAACATTATTAAACCTGATCATTAAAGATTGTGTTGGGTTGCGCTTTCTTCGTACCCAACCTACCTTTCTGATTTTAACTACCTTTCTACACTACGAGGATCAAGTGCGTCTCGCAAACCATCACCTAAAACATTGAAAGATAAAACAGTGATAATAATTAGGATTGCTGGTGGTAAAATCAGCCAAGGTTGTAATACTAAAATAGAAGCATTACTCGCTAAAGAAAGCATATTTCCCCAAGAAGGATCTGGTTGTTGAATACCCAAACCAATCAAACTTAATACGGCTTCAGCACCAATAAAACTAGGAATTGTCAAAGTAGCAGAAATAATAATATAAGTCGCAGTTTGTGGTAAAACATGACGAATGATAATATAAATTGGATTACCACCCATTACCTTTGCGGCTTGGACAAATTCTAGTTCTTTAATTGATAATACCTGTCCGCGAATTATTCTGGCTAAACCAGCCCAACTAATAGCAGAAGTGATCAAGATAATTAATAATAACCGCTGCGTGCTAGTTAATTTTGGACTTAAAATACTTGACAATGCTACTAATAAATAAATACTGGGAAAGGTCATCAAAACTTCTGCTAAACGCATGATTATACTATCAATTAAACCACCAAAATAGCCAGAAATACCACCAATAAACAACGCCAATGGATAGGTGACAATGATGCCAAAAATGCCAATAAACATACTAATACGACCACCATGTAACAAGCGACTAAACTGATCACGTCCTTGTTCGTCTGTTCCCAAAATATTAAATTTCGCGTCACCAATAGCGCCAAACAAATGCCGATTTAAAGAAATTCCGGGAAGAATTGTTATCTCTTGCCATTTTGGTGGTAAGGAAATACTCAATTTGAATAATTGGTATTCTGGTCCAGTAACAAATAAGCGTAATGGAGAAGGATTTGTTTTGTCTACAATTATTTTTCTCTCTCCAGTTTCTAAATTAGTATCACCTTGTATTGTAGGATATATATGAGGTCCAATGAATTTACCCGACCTAGATAGCCAATGAATGGGAGTAGGTGGGAGTAATGAACCATTGGCTTGTGAATCATAAGGGTTATAAGGAGCGATAAAATCAGCCGCAATCACTGCTAAATAGAAACATAATAGGATAATTGCCCCAGATCGCGCTAAAGGATTTTTGTTGAGTCTTTGCCACCAATTCATAGTTTTTGATGTAATATCTAATGTTGATTGATGTTGATTATTTATTAATCAATATATCAATAAATGAGACGAAAAATTACAACTCTATTTTATTTTATGAACAATTTGCATCTCCACCGCGCCCAATTTCCCGCTTTAAGTAATAAAATTTATTTTAATTACGGAGGACAGGGACCTATGCCCCAAGGGGCTATGGATACTATTGCTCAATCTCAGGCACATATTCAAAGTATCGGTCCTTTTGGCAGTGAAGCGTATAGTTGGATATCACCGCAAATACAAGCCAGCCGAGAAGCGATCGCATCTTTATTGAATGTGCCAAGTGACACAATTAGTCTCACAGGTAATGTTACCGTAGGTTGTAACATTGCTATGTGGGGTATTGATTGGCACGCTGGTGATCATCTATTGCTTTCCGACTGCGAACACCCCGGAGTCATTGCTACGGCTGGGGAAATTGCCCGTAGATTTGCGGTAGAAGTTACTACTTGTCCCTTAATGGCTACTTTAAACCAAGGAGATCCCATCAGTATTATCGCTGATCATCTCCGTCCCAGGACACGCTTAGTTGTATTAAGTCATGTTTTGTGGAATACTGGTCAAGTTCTACCCATTGACAAAGTTGTAGAAGTATGCATAAGCAATGATTCCCTGTTATTGATAGACGCAGCCCAGTCCGTAGGTGTTTTACCTTTGGATTTAACCGCATTAGGTGTAGATTTCTACGCATTTACTGGACATAAATGGTTATGCGGTCCTGCTGGTGTGGGTGGTTTATATGTCTCTCCCCAAACAAGATCAAGCTTACATCCTACCTTTATTGGTTTAAATGGAGTTACTACCAATAGTCAAGCACAACCAACGGGTTGGCAACCAGATGGACGCAGATATGAGGTTTCTACTTTATCAACTTCATTATATGTGGGTTTAAAAGCAGCAATAACAATTCATGAACAGTGGGGAACAGCAGAGGAAAGATATAAGAGAATTTGCCAAAATAGTCAATATCTTTGGCAGAAATTAAACTCTTTATCTAATGTCAAATGTTTAAAAAATTCCCCTCCCGAAAGTGGATTAGTTTCCTTTCAATTAACTAATCAACCTAGTTTAAAATTGGTGCAATATCTAGAATCACAAAAGATTTTAACTAGAACAATTGCTAATCCTAATTGTATTCGGGTGAGTGTCCATTACCTAACATTAGAATCAGAAATTGATCAATTAATAACAGTCATCTCCAGTAGGTTGGGTTGAGGCTTTGGGAAACCCAACAAAACCAGTGATTTTTAGTGTTGGGTTAGCGCCAAGAAATCCAAATGATACAAATTCTTTTTACCTTTTACCTTTCAAATCATGGAACGACCAATTATATATATAGCCATTACTAATCACGGTTTTGGTCATGCTACCCGCACAGCTTCTATAGCTAATACCATTCAAAAATTATGCCCGGAAGCGTTATTGATTTTAGTAACTACTGCACCGCGTTGGTTACTAGAATCCTATATAGAAGGTGATTTTATTTTACGTCAACGGGCGTTTGATTTAGGTGTGATTCAAGTTGATAGTTTGATCATGGATAAACCAGCGACTTTAGAAAAATTGCGAGAAATTAAGAACAATCACAAATCCTTAATTGCCTCCGAAGTTAATTTTATTCGTCAAAATCGTGTTAATTTGATATTAGCAGATATTCCTTTTCTGGCTGCTGGATTTGCAGAAACTGCGAATATTCCTTGTTGGATGATTGGTAACTTTGGTTGGGATTTAATTTATCGAGACTGGGGAGGAGAATTTATAGAAATTGCTGATTGGATTAGTAATTGGTACGCAAAATCTCAGCGATTATTTCGTCTTCCTTTTCATGAACCTATGTCAACTTTTCCCAATATTACCGACGTAGGTTTAACAGGTGGTTCTCCCCGTTTTTCTATTGATGAATTATGCAGCAATTGGGGAATAAATACACCTCCAGAAAAAACCATTTTACTAACATTTGGTGGTTATGGTGTGCAACAAATTCCCTATACCAATATTAGCAAATTTCCCGATTGGCAATTTATTACTTTTGATTTTTTAGCCCCAGATTTACCAAACTTAATTAAAGTTACAAATCGTCAATATCGTCCTGTAGATTTTATGCCAATTTGTGGAAAAGTTGTCTCTAAACCAGGTTATGGAACATTTTCAGAAGCGACAATTTTAGATGTACCCGTAGTAACTATACCCCGTGATGATTTTGCAGAAGCAGCTTTTATGTTAGCAGGAATTATTAATTATAATTATCATCAAATTATCACTGCATCGGAATTTTTTCAAGGTGATTGGGATTTTCTATATCAGTTACCCCAACCACCAAAACAAAAACAAGTAATAAGCAAAGATGGCAATCAAATAATAGCTAAAGCTGTGATAGATTATTTTTAAGTATTGAGATTTCCGACTTCTTTGGTAGCATATAGTGACCTGGTTTTTACTCAAGTGTCAAATAATTGAGGATTTTAGGTGGGTATTACCCACCATCATGTTAAATCAGTAACTCATTAATCTTCGTGGTCATCAAAGGGATCATCTAACTCCTGGCTTGGAGGTCCAAAGGATGTATAAATTGCTATACCAGTGATAGCCACTAGTGCCGCACAAAAGGAAATTCCCAGCATTGTAGCGGGTTCTAAGTCCATAAATTTAGTTGCATATTATGAGATAATATTTATAGAATATTACAAAATTTAACTTAAATAACCTATCGGACTCCTTAATTTTGAGGTTTTGCCAATTTCATCTATAATGTCTTTATCAAATGCCAATAAAATTAAAAAAGCTTTTGCTACTGATCTTAGGTGAATTATGGCACAACGGACTAGGTTAGGGGATGTTCTCAGACCCTTAAATGCTGAGTATGGTAAAGTGTCCCCAGGTTGGGGAACGACACCTTTAATGGCTGTGTTTATGGGTTTATTTTTCGTATTTCTGCTCATTATCCTCCAAGTCTACAACAAGTCTCTGTTAATTCAAGATGTACTTGTTGATTGGCGTAGTTTAGGGGGCTAATGGTCATCCAGTTATTAATCTAACATGACAATCTACCCGGCTTGTCCGGGTTTTTGTTATTCGTAAATCATCCTGGAAAATGGCGATAAAATAAAATTAACCTACATAACAATAAGCTTTCTAGGTTTACAGGAGCGGAAGAGGAAGATGAATATATTTGGTATCGGTTTACCAGAAATGGCCGTCATTATGGTAGTAGCACTACTGATATTTGGTCCAAAAAAGTTACCAGAAATTGGCCGCAGTTTAGGGAAAACCATTCGCAGTTTTCAAGAGGCTTCTAATGAATTTCAAACTGAGTTCAAACGAGAAACTGAACAATTAAAAGAAACTGTACAAACAACCGCTGAACTAGAACCTAAACACATCGAAGCCGGAAAACACCAGCAGGAAAATATACAAGGATGAATTCGGGAGAAGTAAAACAACCGACTTTAGTAATTCCCCAGCTAATTGTCGGACTAGGAAACCCAGAGCCTAAATATGACCAAACCCGCCATAATATTGGTTTCGCAGCTATAGACAGTCTAGCACGTGCTTGGCAAATTTCTGTAGCTGAAAATCGCAAATTTCAGGGCGAGTTTGGTGAAGGTACTGCACCAGGTAGCGTTAAAATCCGCTTACTTAAACCATTAACCTATATGAATCGTTCAGGACAGGCTATACAAGCAGTAACGAATTGGTATAAATTACCCCCTGAGTCCGTGTTAATCATTTATGATGATTTAGATTTACCTCTGGGAAAAACGCGTTTACGCTTGTCTGGTTCTGCGGGTGGACATAATGGTATGAAAAGCATTATTTCCCATTTGAATACTCAAAATTTCCCCCGGTTGCGAATTGGTATAGGTAAACCGAAAGGTGCTATAGATGGGGATAAGTCTGATACTGTTGCTCACGTTTTAGGACGATTTTCTACTGCTGAAAATAAAGTGATGTCTCAAGTTTTAAACTTTGTCGTTGATTGTGTAGAATTTAGTTTTAAACAAGGTGTAGAAAAGACGATGAATCTTTGCAATACTCAAAATTTTGCAGGTGTTGAATCTTGAGTAAAATGTCATATAAAAATATTGAAAAAATGAAATTTAAAAAATTAAAGATCAAAAAATGTCAGAATAGAAAAAACATTCACAACCTGTTAACATGACCCCCTTACCCGATTATCGTCCCAAACAATTATCAGTAGGTCCACTAGAAGCAGAAATTCTCAGTATCGTGTGGGAACTAGGTTCAGCAACAGTTAAAGACGTACATGATCGCATACTAGCAGATCCAGATCGTGAATTAGCTTATACCTCAGTTACTACAGTTCTCCGTCGTCTCACCGAAAAAGGCTGGTTAGCTTGTGATAAAGAAGGAAAAGCCTTTTATTGGCGGCCATTGTTAACTAAACAACAAGCAGAGGTGATTAAAGCCCATGATCAATTACAGCGATTTTTGGCAGTAGGAAATCCTGATATAATTGCCGCATTTGCTGATAGTCTAGATCAAGCTGCGACTGATCAAATAGAAGCGATCGCAAAACGCATTCAAGCCGCACGGGAAGCCAGAGGAGAAAAATAAAATTATGCTTCACTTACCAAGCAACTGGGAGAAAAATTTATGCACTTACTCATGATGATCACCGCTGTTGCCCTTGCTTATTGGTTAAGATCCTCTGGTAATATACCCCAAGGCAATTGGCATTTACGATGGCAAAAAACCCTATTTTTATTCCTTTTTCCTCCTCTACTGATATTGATGACAGTTACCGCTGTAGTCTGTATGGGTACACAAGGGAAAATGGGTGGAATGTATACCAACTCTCTCAGTTATATTCTAGCATCTATTTCTCTGGGATTTTTTAACATCTTAGGACTTAAACTTGTTTTGAGTGGCTGGAAGGCAATTAAATCCGCTCGTGAATGCACTAAAGTGAATTTGCATGGTAAACAAGTCCGAATCCTACCAACAAGGGCCTTATTTGCTGGACAAATTGGTTTTTGGCAACCGGAGTTAGTCGTCAGTGAAGGATTACTAGAAACCCTTTCCCCACTCCATCTAGAAAGCGTTTTAGCCCACGAACAAGGGCATTATCAATATAGGGATACATTTTGGTTTTTTTGGCTGGGTTGGATGCGTTCCTGTACCGCATGGTTGCCCAATACTGAACCTTTATGGCAAGAATTGTTAGTCTTACGAGAGTTACGGGCTGATAGTTACGCTGCATCTCAAGTAGATCCGTTGGTACTGGCAGAATCTTTGTTATTGGTCGTAAGCAATAACCCAATTACATCTGATGTCTGCTGCGCTGCGTTGGGTGCTGGCGATCGCTTAGAACAAAGAATAGAAGCCTTATTAACACCACCTGAACAAACAGCGGAAACGCAATTGCAATATTGGCATCTAGCTTTTCTTCCCTTAATTACAGTCGTATTTCATACCTAATTCCTAATAGACACAAAGGCATCAAATCTTCAATACCAACTTAATAGGTAAAGATTGATTCCTAAAAAGTTGGTATTTTTCAGTTTGGTAACTCTAGTTCATATCCTCAACTGGAACATACAGCATTTTCCGTTCTGATGAGGTACAAAGTTGAATCATGAAACTCTTGTGGTGCGGGCATTTTGCCCGTTAGATATGTACCTTATAACACCAGGAAGTGCTGTAAATTTATGAATTTACCAATTATATTGGTAGATACTATGATAATCTTGGTGAAAGTATATCGAGTATCAATTTTATGAACAAAAAAACAAAGATCATAGTCTTACTTGCTACAGCTTTAGCTACTCTATTACTGACAATTAGCTTACCAAGTGCAATTTCTTACCCAGTTATCGCACAATCTAATCCAAACTTACTCATATCCGCAGCCTCTAGTTTAAAAGAGGCACTGGTAGAAATCAAACCTCTTTACCAACAAAGTAAGTCCAACATCAATATTAATTATAATTTCGGATCTTCTGGGGCATTACAGCAACAAATAGAACAAGGTGCGCCGGCGGATATTTTCATATCTGCGGCGAAAAAACAAGTAGATGCTTTAGAACAAAAAGGACTTGTAGTTGCTGGTACAAGGAATATCATTGCTAAAAATCGGCTAGTTTTGATAGTACCTAAAAATGTTGTTGGTATCACTAGTTTCTACAATCTTAAAGAGAGTAACATCAAAAAAATCGCCATTGGTGAACCGAAAACCGTACCCGCAGGACAATATGCACAACAAGTATTAGAAAAGTTAAAAATCTGGTCAGAAATTAAATCAAAACTGGTATTTACTAATAACGTGCGTCAAGTTTTAGCATCAGTAGAAAGTGGTAATGCTGATGCAGGTTTAGTATATCAAACTGATGCCAAAATCTCTAATCAGGTAAAAGTTGTAGTTACAGCAGATGAAAAATACCACTCTGCCATTATTTACCCATTAGTAATTATTAAAAGCAGTAAAAATGTTAATGCTGCTAAAGAATTTTCCCAATTTTTATCTAGTGATAAATCTAAGGCGGTATTTAAGAAACATGGGTTCATTCTACCTTGATTAGATAGCGTACAGAATGATTATTAGTCTTATTAAAAAACTAGAAAATTAAAAATTTTTCCCTCTTACCTGTTCTTTCTTACCCAATTAGTAATTTAGCATAACAAGTACCTAATAACCAATATAAAAAACTATGCCACAGGACTTATCACCACTTTGGATATCATTAAAAACAGCTTTACTCGCAACGTTTATCACCTTCTTTTTAGGCATATCTGCTGCTTATTGGATGTTGGGATATCGCGGTAAAGGCAGATATTTAATTGAGGGGATATTTGTTGCACCGTTGATTTTACCACCTACAGTCGTTGGGTTTTTATTGCTGATATTTTTTGGTAAAAATGGTCCTGTTGGTAAACTTTTAGAACCTTATAATACCACAATTGTTTTTACTTGGTATGGTGCAGCCATTGCCGCTATAGTAGTTTCCTTTCCATTAATGTATAAAACTGCCCTTGGAGCTTTTATGCAAATTGATGTTAATCTGCTGCGAGTAGCGAGAACCTTGGGTGCTAAGGAATTGACAATTTTTTGGCGCATTAGTTTACCCCTAGCATTTCCGGGAATTGTAGCGGCCACAACCTTAGCTTTTGCGCGGGCTTTGGGTGAATTTGGGGCAACTTTAATGTTAGCAGGTAATATTCCTGGAAAAACACAAACGATGCCCATGGCCATATATTTTGCAGTAGAATCTGGGGCAATAAATGAAGCTTGGTTTTGGTCAATTACCATGATGATTATTTCCCTTTCAAGCATTATTCTAGGTAATTTTTGGCAAGAATTTCAGGATAAACACAAACTCATAAAATCACCAATAAAACCGATAGAATTAAAAAATAAATCCTCTTCTTTATTAGTTGATACCTCCTCAAATAGTTTGTTTTTAAATATCGAAAAAAGATTAGATAATTTTCATCTAAAAATTGCCTTTAATACCAATAATCAACCACTAGGATTATTGGGAGGTTCTGGGGCAGGAAAAAGTATGATTTTGCGTTGTCTAGCAGGCATAGAAACACCCACAAGAGGAAAAATTATTTTAAATAATAGAGTATTATTTGACTCAGAAAATAACATTAATGTTCCCATTTATCAACGAAAAATTGGTTTTTTATTCCAGAATTATGCCTTATTTCCACATCTAAATGTAGCCCAAAATATCGCCTTTGGTATACCAAAATATATAGATATTAAAACAGAGGTAGAAAAGCAATTAATAGCCATGGAATTACAAGGATTTGGAAACCGCTATCCCCACCAACTTTCCGGAGGACAACAACAACGAGTAGCATTAGCTAGGGCTTTAGCAAGCAAACCAGAAGCCTTACTTTTAGATGAACCATTTTCTGCCCTTGATACCCATTTACGCAGTCAATTAGAACAACAAGTTACAGAAATCCTGGCTGATTATTCAGGGGTAACTTTGTTTGTTACTCATAATATGGAAGAGGCTTATCGTTTATGTCCCAATTTGTTAGTATTAGAAGCGGGAAAAGCAGCCCATTATGGTTCTAAATATGAGATTTTTCAACATCCTGCTAGTGTGAATGTTGCCAAAATTACTGGTTGTAAAAACTTTTCTCGCGTTAATATTTTAGCACACCAAAAACCTCAAAAAATAGAAGCAATTGATTGGGGTTGTAATCTGCAAGTTGGAGAAAATATTCCTTCAGAATTGTCTTATGTTGGTATTCGCGCTCATCATTTGATTTTTACAAAAGATCCTCAACAAGTAAATACTTTTCCTTGTTATTTAGTTCGTACTAGTGAAACACCTCACAGAATGACAGTATTTCTTAAACTCCATTCTACCGCAAATCATCCCCAAGATTATCATCTACAAGGGGAAATTTATAAGGAAAAATGGGTAAATATTCAAAGTCAATCTTTTCCCTGGTATGTGCAGTTAGATCCTTCGCAGTTAATTTTAATGGAGTAATGTGTTGCGGGTATTTCACCCGCTAGAATCATACAAATTAAATGCAGTACACCTTAACTTAATTCTAATAAACCTTGATAACCTGTAACAATTCTATTACCATCTTTGAGAATGTGAACCTCAATTTGATCACTAGCCCAAGTGATTTTATCTGCAAATTCTGGGTTAAAGATATGCACATTTTGATTACTAGAAGAAACCGGAGAATCAGGAGAACTAATTGCTAGAGATTTTATAAAAGGACCATCAATTAAAATATCTAATTCTGCTAATAATTCTTTTGCACCCGGAGGGGCAGAATTAGATTCTAATTGCTGGAGTGTAAAACCAGTAAAAGACATGATATTTAAACCCGCTGCTTTTAACTTTTTGGCTAAAATCGTTAATGCCGGTGCTTGCCAAAATGGTTCACCACCAGAAAAAGTTACACCCGTATTCCGAGGGTGTTTGAGAATACTTGCAGCTAAGGTATCAATAGCCACTAAATCATTGATCTCAAATGCCCAAGAGTCAGGATTAAAACACCCAGAACACTCACGGTTACAGCCTTGTACCCAGACAACAGCCCGACAACCAGGTCCATTAACCTCCGATTGGTCAACATAACCCATAATATTAAGATAGCCGGAGGGAATATCCGCGAGTCCTAGAGATGGGTTCAGGGGCTTGGTTTCCATCTTTTGTCAACTCCTTTGCAACTTTTCCTATTACTTGCTAATATAGCGAGACTCTCCAAAACTGTGGAGAAAAAAAATCAAAAGAAAATATTAGCTTTTCTCACTCTTGACTTGACTGTGAGGTTTTCTTTTTCTTGTTTGCTCAAATACACTGATACTGTGGTAGTAAATACTGCCTATTGCTGTCCCCTACTGACTAAAAAACTGATTCCAAAAAAATTTTCTCAAACCACTTGACAATTAGAAAAAGAGCAGGCATAATAATTAAAGTGCAGGTCAAGGGACTGTAGTTCAATTGGTTAGAGCACCGCCCTGTCACGGCGGAAGTTGCGGGTTCGAGCCCCGTCAGTCCCGTAAATTAGAAATATACCGATAGTTTCGGTATAAAGTGTAAACCAAACTGAAAATCGACTTTAATTTTGCTTTATAAACGGGAATGCCGTTGTTAAATATAGTTAAATAAATTATGAGCAAGATGCCCGACTTCCTTGTTTATCCGTGAGTAAATTGTGATTGATGATTTCTGTGTAGAAGTCGGACATCTGAATGCTACTGTGGTGTGCTAAATCCTGACTAATTATCGGCTAATTGCATTCAGATCCCAAGTATATAACCCAATCTGGTTGGGAACTCTGACAAATCGGCCTGTACGATGTCCCCTAGATAGTTCATTGAGAACCTTATTTTTCACTTCTCTGACTTGTTCAGCATCCAGATTTCCATAAATACCATAGAGTATGTCATTGACATTGAAAATTCGCCCCGCATTTTTTTCTAGAAATAGGGTGAGAGCATCAATTAAAAATTGACCATCAAATTGAGCCAACATCGGTACTACTTTCGTTTGGGGTTTAGCAAGGTTTTTGTTGGTTTTGGCAGATTTAATGTTTTTAGATATTCCCTTAGCATAAATCGGACCTAGTGAATTTAAATCTAGGGTATAACAACCAGGTTCATTAGGAATACCTGACCAATAACCACTTTCCCTTCCTTGAGTTAGAGATGATTGAACTCTACCTTTAACGACCTTGAAAATAGTAGACTCTAAATCACCATAGAGTGATCGCACAATAAAATCTATGTGACACACAGTGCCAACATATTCTCCCATCAGCTTTTTTAGTGCTTCCATGCGAGTCATATTTCCATAGTGAGGAAGCATAGGAACTTCTTCACCTTTCCCAACATACTGACGACGCTCAACAGAAAAATTATCCGAGTTCCTCACTTGTCCAAGGGCATGATCTGTTTTTAAACAATCTAAAGAAACTTCCGAATCTAGAGACTCCAAGCATTCTAGATCAGAACTGTGATCAGAAGAAAGCAATAACAGTGAATCATCTTTAATAGACCCAATTGATTGATGGCCATTGCCATTAACATAGGATCTAGTAGATAACAAAGATTCTACATGATCTAATTGCGATCGCGCCTCTATAAACAGAAGTTGGTACTTTTGTGCCAGACTCTGATAGTAATCTCGTAATTCCAACAATGGACCAATAAATACATCAGGTGGTTGTAATTGTCCTGGAGAATTCATAGTAATTGACTTAATCTAAATTTGTATCGCTAACGTAAGACATAGGGTGTGGTTTACTCGGTTCAGATACCTGGACTGATTTTCTCGGAGGTTGGGGGGGACGACAACTTTCACAATATAAAGGCCGTGTTCCGAAAGTTTCCCTCTTTGTAGCTTGATTACATTCCTTGCAAACAAAGTTAAAAACTCGTGTATGAATTACTCTTTTGTGCGCTCTGACAGTGTACTCTCTAACATCAACTACTTTTGTTGCCATATTAGTAATTACCAATTCAAATCCTCTTGATAAAGCTATTCAAGCAAATAAAACTGTATCAGTGTGTGTTTTTATAGAAGTTTGCCAAAAATAGTCAATCCTATCCAAACCGGGAACACAAACTACAATTTCTGATATATTAACAGCGAGGGAGATATGTTTACTCATCTTGCACCTAACAATATCAAAAACAATCAAAAAATAATCAGGAAATAGTCTAGTATCAAGTGGTTGCATTCATAACTAGTAGATGCAATCATTGGTTTGTAGCATCTATCCCAGGAATTAATTATAGAATTAAAGTTGTACTTTCAGGTCTACTTAAAAAAATAACATCTTTGATAATCCTCATAAAATTGAGGAAGGATGAAAGGATCACAAAACCCTTTCATCCTCCCTCACTAATTTAACCTATTTTTAGACATTTAGCCAATTAAGCGACACGAACCTTCACGGACTTTTGTCGTTCTGACTCAGCTTTAGGAATGGTAAGACGGAGAATACCATCCTTGTATTCTGCTTCTACCCTTTCATTATCCACGACAGCGGGCAAAGTGATTACCCGTTTGAACTTACCATAACGCAATTCTGAGCGAGTCACACCGCCCTCTGCCGTTGTAGTTTCTGACTTACGCTCACCGCTAATAGAAAGCGACTCAGGAGCGACCTCAACATTCAGATCCTTAGGGTCTATACCTGGTATTTCTATTTTTAACCTCAAATCGCTATCAGTTTCGGCAATTTCAGCCGCAGGAATAAAAGTTAATCCTACCCTTTCACCGCCGTCCGTTGGCAATAATTGTTCAAACAAGCGATTCATTTGCCGCTGAAGAGCGCCCATTTCGGGGAATGGGTCCCAGCGTTCTATTTCTCTTAAAGGATCCCAACGTACAAGTGTCATAGCTATCTCCTTAAAACTCACTATTTGACTTCTTGACTTGGCGAGACTGAATTTTAAGCTCTTGACTTGGTAAACAATAATATTACTGGCAAAACTTCTAACCTTTAACTTCCAAAAAGCCTAAGCTTTAGCCTCCCAACTAAATAGTAACACTGGTGAATAAATTGATTACAGTTCGGTTTTATAGATATTGTTATCGTAATTACCGTACTATTTAAATAGTAACTCTAAATTGGGAATCTCAAAGATCAATATAGGAATTTTCGCTATTTTTTTTGGACAAAAATATCTTAGATATGCGACTGTAAACATTGAATCACATTATTAAGTAAAGTAGTCTTAGCTGTATTGATAAAAAAGTGATCACCGTCCATCATTTGTATTGCTATGGAAAAAAATGGTAATACTAAAATAGGTATTCAACAAGCTTTAAGTCATAATTTTGCTTTTTCAGGTGTGACAGGGACAATCAAATTTTTATCATGGGGCGATCGCATCAGTAAATCTGTGTTATTTCAAATACAACCAGATACTCAAGCACTTACAGGCTATAATTTTGTTCGCAAATAGTATAAACAATTTGGTATAATTAGGTAAAAATTAATTACCGTCTAGGAAAATTAAAAGTAAATTGTAATTATTTCACTAATGACTAATCAACATCGCATTGGTATTATTTTAGGGACTCGTCCCGAAGCTATTAAACTAGCGCCAGTAATTCAGATTTTTCGACGTTCTCCAGATTTTGAATTGCAGGTAATTCTCACAGGACAACATCGAGAAATGGTTGAACAAGTAATGAAGTTGTTCAAACTCAAAGCTGATTGGAATTTGGAGATTATGCAGCGTCAGCAATCTCTTAGTGAGATTACCTGTCGAAGTTTACAAGGTTTAGAAGCATTATTTCAGGAACAAACTTTAGATTTTGTGATTGTTCAGGGAGATACGACAACTGCTTTTGCTGCAACTTTGGCCGCTTTTTATCAAAAAATTCCTGTCGGTCATGTAGAAGCTGGTTTAAGAACTGATGATTTATTTAATCCTTTTCCAGAAGAAGCTAATAGAAGATTAATTTCTCAGCTTACACAATTGCATTTTGCCCCGACAACTTTAGCGGTGGAAAATTTACAAAGTTCTGGGGTATTGGGAGAAATTCACCTCACAGGAAATACAGTAATTGATGCTTTGTTAAATGTGGCTGCAACTAAACCAGTTTGTCATATACCGGGTTTAGATTGGCAGCAATATCGGACAATTTTAGCAACGGTTCATAGACGGGAAAACTGGGGAGAACCGCTGCAAGATATCGCTGAAAGTTTCTTACAGATTTTAGAGCAATTTCCCGATACAGCTTTATTATTACCATTACATAAAAATCCGATAGTTAGAGAACCATTACAAAAATTGTTGGGGAATCATCCCCGGATTTTCTTGACAGAACCTTTAGATTATGCGGAATTAGTGGGGGCTATTGAGCGATCGCATTTAATCTTAACAGACTCTGGTGGTTTACAAGAAGAAGCCCCCAGTTTAGGTAAACCAGTGTTAGTTCTCAGAGATACCACAGAGCGACCAGAAGCTGTCACCGCAGGTACAGCCAAACTCGTAGGTGCACAAACGGAAAATATCGTCGCAGCCGCTAGTGAACTACTCAGTAACCCAGCCGCTTATACCAAAATGGCCACCGCCATTAACCCCTTTGGCGATGGCCATGCAGCAGAACGCATTTTACAACTTGTCAAAAATTACTTGTCGCTACGGTTAAATACCTAAAGCTCTCCGGGTTTGATAACCAACAACACCATCTACACGCAGTCCGTTACGTCTTTGAAAGTGACGAACCGCGTTAATGGTTCGTGAACCATAAACACCATCAACCCTAATCCCTAAAGCCCTTTGGATTTCTCGCACTCGTTCACCTCTTGTGCCATATCCTACAGTTAATCTACCGCCAACACCGTACCTAGAACGGTGTCTACGATAAGAATAACCAGGAGTATTACCAATCCATCTTTCAGCAGCATAGTATCCTCGGTAACGTCCCGAAGAAATTCTCGCAAAGCCATTTCTGACATTCCCAGTATCACCAATGTATGAACCATTTTGAACACAAGCTATGGATGAATTATCGGTACTAGGTCCTGTACGAATATTCAGACAACTGCCATTAGTTCTCACATATTCTGCGGAAGCAAACTGCATTTGAGTAACTGTAGCTAGTAATATACTCACACCAGCCAAAGTTAACCATGCAGAAGACTTAAAAAATTGTCGCCAATTCAATACCTGCGCTAATTTAGGTAAATTTAAGTCCCAATTTCTATTTGTTTCTTCATCTTCTGTATACATACATGAATAAGCTAAATATTCCATGATCATCTACTCCTTTATGTGCAGTTTTGCAATACTTTTGTTCAGGTTTAATCTTCATTGATTTTATAATTCTTTGCCCAAAGACATTGGCTGCTATATTCCGCCATTTGAACTGTCACATCAGGTATTTGTAATGAAATCATCAATTACATAAAGTGATTAGTAGTTTTAGTTTCCCACACCATTAACAGTGAGAAAATTATCGGCACGAATTGGACTACCATTACGCCAAATTTCTATTTTTTCTGGACTAATTAAGTAGGAAAAAGTGCCATTATCTGCTCTATATCTGTTATTATTAACTTGCCAAGCTGGAATTTTTAAAATTTGATTTGGTGGTTGTTTTAATTTCCCCAAATAAAATAACTGATTATTTTCCTCACAAACTTTAATACTCACTGTTGCTGTCTCTCCAGTTATAACTGGATTCCCGTGACATTCAGTATTATTAGTAATAGGTAAAACGGGCTTTGGTGTCAGGGAAATCGGTTCATTTATCACTGTTTTTGTCATAGTAGTTGATGGTAATAAACTAATAGGATTACTCGCTAAACGACCATCAGGGTAAAATTCAAAATGCAGATGAGGGGCGGTGCTATTGCCCGTTGAACCCATTTCAGCAATAATTTGACCTTGTTTGACCTGTTGACCTTTACTAACCAGTAGACGGCTATTGTGTCCATAAACTGTCACACTACCATGAAGATGTTTAATTTCGATAAAATTGCCTAATCCCCAATTATCCCAACCGACTTTTACCACTGTACCAGCAGCAGCAGCCAAAATCGGTGTACCTTTTGCTCCCGCAATATCAATTCCTTCATGTTCATATTTACGAAAACCCTGAGAAATAATTCCTTGGGTCGGCCAAAGTAAGCTAGTATCAGGTGTGGTGGCAGGGTTAATTAGAGAAACTGTCTGAGTCAAGGCCGGGGAAACCCTACTTAACACCAAACAGCAGGATATTAAACCTATTAAACTATACTTACAAAAGCGATAAATATTAACTTTTTTCATCAGTTTCTAGCCTAGTAATTGCTATAGCAGCGAAAATTAATTCAAAACGAACTGTTGAAATTAAAAAGTGCTATAGTTATTTCCTAGTTCAATCTTAAATCTGTCACATCAGGATAATTATTACAATTACTTGGTTAAATTTACAACTTATGCAACAGGCTGAAAATAAATGACCATTCCCTAGTCTTACAGGGTTTTCCGCTCTTATAAGTTACATCTTAAGCCCCCTCCTCGCTTGCGGGGAGGGGGTTGGGGGTGGGGTTCTTGTACCTTATAAAATCCGGAAGTGCTGTATAAACTAGGAATTTTTTCTATCATTAATTTACATTTCTTCCGATTATACGGTAGTTTCCAATATAATCAGGTTTTGTTTGTAGTCAGGGCTTTAGCCCTGATATTACAGCGGTTTCCGCTCTTATGAGGTACAAAGTTGAATCATGAAACTCTTGTAGTGCGGGCATCTTGCCCGCTAGATATGTACCTGATAACACCGAGAAGTGCTGTATTTCCGTAACGTTTCAAAGTGAGAAACTTTAGTTCTCACTACAATCTAGAATATTATCCCAATTGCGTAAATCCTCAATTAGTTAAATATTGTATTTTCAACTCCTGTCTTATTTTCTGTTTCTATAGGTGGCCGGACACACAAATATATTAAAGGTCCAAATAAAGGTATTACAAATAACCAAAATAACTGATTATTTTCCCACCCCCGTCGCATCATATCATCTCCTAATAACGTTGGAAATAATAAACTCAACATGATAAAGTCTAGACTCATGACATGAATAAACCTGTTATTTTGCCACTGTTGCAGAAAATTATTCCAATTTCCTTGGAAACTAAATATCAATAAAAACCCGGCAATTAAAGTTAATAAAACTCCCAAAATTCGGGAATCTAGTATTTTCAAAAATGGATTTTTTTCACCTCTAAACTTTTGATTGGGTTCTCTTAAAGCCAAGTATGGTAAAAGTGCAAATGCACCTAAAGCAAAAGTACCAGTAGCAAAAGGCCAAGCTGGTATTTTTTGGACTCTACCATCAAAAAATACCACTGCGCTATAGATAAAAGGCCAAATTCCCATGATATTAAATAAAGATATAATTAGGGGGTTAATTTCTTGCCAATTTCCTGTAGAGAGACTTTTTATTAATTCAAAAGTATCAGGTTGTTCGGGAGGAGCAAAGAAAAAGGCATAGGAAATAAATCCTACCCATAATAGACCAAAAGCGACTTTTCTCATCATCATTCAAATATCAAAAATTCAAAAAATAAAAGCATTGAAAGTTGGCTAAAGTCACCAAAAAACCAGTTCCCTATTCCCTTGTGATCATGGCAATTTTTCAGGACAATTTCCAGGAAATTAACTAACTAAAAGCCTCTGAGAGATAATCTGCTGCTGCTGCAACCACAGCGATCGCACTTTCATAGTCTAACCTAGTTGGTCCCAAAACTCCTACACTTCCCACCGGCACAGAACCCCGACGATAAATAGCAGAAATCAAAGTACAAGTGCGAATAGGTTTGAGAGGATTTTCTGCACCAATTCTGACAGTTACTTTAGGTTTACTACTATCATCTATTTCTGGTTCTTCACAAATTAAATGCCAAAGTTGATCTTGTTCCTCTTCCAACAATTGCATAATTGTTTGTACCTGTTGTACTTGAGAAAATTCTGGTTGTCGTAAAACCTCTCCGATACCCTTGATCATAATTTGTGTGGCTGTAGGTGCTAGAGCGCGGTTGGTTAATTCTAGCAGGGAACTTTTCAATAATTCCCCATAAACTCGAAATTCTTGATCCAATTCATTCCAATTAAGATAACCTATTTCTAATAAACTTTGTCCTCGCAAATGACTATTTAAAAAGTTAGAAACAATCTGTAATTGATGATCAATTACCTCCTGATTTGCTTTAATTACTGATGATTCTGAAAATAAATCCATTACCTTAGAATGGGTTTCATAACTATCAGTAACCACAATCAACATAATTCTATTAGCTTCAATTTGCACCAATTGTAAATGGCGTAATTTTGCTATTGTAGTTTGCGGCATCGTAATCAAGCTAATACAACCGCTTAATGTCGCTAAAATTTGTCCCGCGCCTTGCAATAAAGCTTCTAAACTCCAATCTTCCCAGTGTAGACGCTTTTGTAATATCGCTTCTACTTCTTTTACTAACGTCTCTGATGGTACAATTAATTGGTCTACATAAATCCGATAACCAGAATCAGAAGGAATTCTGCCCGCAGAGGTATGTGGTTGATAAAGTAACCCTGATTTTTCTAAGCCCCCCATGACATTGCGAATAGTAGCCGAGCTAACACCTAAATCAAACCCATCAATTAGGGCTTTAGATCCTACTGGTTCTGCTGTAGCAATATAATGACGGACAGTAGCTGAAAGTATATTTTGTTGGCGGTTAGTCAAATGGACTTGCATAGCTGATATTTTTACTGTAGGCAAATTTTAATCAAAAGTCAAAAAAATCCGTGGTTTGCACCACCGAAACCCCCAAAAAAGAATTAATTATTAATTAATATAAGATAGCAAATTATATACACATATTATGCTCATTAAATACAAAATTTACCCCGGATATTTATTTGTTGTATTTGTGATCAGCATCTAGCTGAAAAGCGAACTTGAGGTAAATTTTTAGCTTTTCAGTATTATCTCATAATAAACTCACCAAAGCTGTGGTTTTAGTTACAAAATATGAATATTTCTTGATGAATATACAAATTAACCAACTTCAGGAATAGAAGGAAAATCCTTTCCTTCTTTCCTTCTCCTTAATATTGCGGAATTGCAGGATCAACTAAAATTGAGTAAGCATTAATACCGCCTATAATGTTTTTAACATTTGTAAATCCTTCCTTAACTAACCATTGGCACATTTGAGCGGAACGCATACCATGATGGCAAAGAACTAGTGTTTCTATAAAAGGATCAAAGCGAGTAGATATTTGTTTGCTCCATTGTTCATATTCACTTAAAGGAAGATTGACAAATCCTTCTATTCGTGATATGGCCAGTTCTTGAGGTTCACGCACATCTATTAACTGAATCGTGCCTTCATTCGCACTAAGGCATTGTGCTAAGTATTCAACACTAATTTCAGTAAAGGGTTGAGCAAATGATTTATCCGTCATGCAGTTTTTCTAAAAAATCCTATACTATTTATGTTGGCAGAAAAAACTGGAAAATATAACTAGTGTGAATAATAAACCTTCATCTTTAAATTTCCTTGTAGTTGTTTTTATAACCCTGTTACTGGTTAGTATTGCGGTATTTTACTGGCTTTTTGGGAAAAATTCCCCCAGCTTTGTAGTTCCCAATTCGCAACCCAGAGCGGCCATATTCGTCCCGAAAATCTCACCGGCAATGGTTTCGTTATTAGTAAATGCGGACGCTTTACAGAAAATAGCACAAAAAAGGGAATTTTCTGAAATCAAAAATAGTCTATTAGGCAAAAGTAATATAGATTACCAAGATGATATTCAACCCTGGCTGAATAATGAAATTACCTTAGCTGTCACAACCCTAGATATAGACCGCGACCCAGACAACGGACTACAAACAGGGTATTTAATGGCACTTGCAACCAAAAACCCAGTAAAAAGCCGTGAATTTTTAGAATTATTATTTTCTAAACGAGCTTTTGCAGGAAATAATTTAGAGATTGAACGATATAAAGGTGTGAAAGTTATTTATGATCATCAAGAATATTCACCGTTGCCAATATCAAATATTTTAGCTGGTGCAATTGTTAATAATTTTGTTTTATTTGCAAATCACCCCCAAGTCATCAAGGTAGCAATTAATAATTTACAAGCACCAGATTTAAACCTAGTTAGTTCTCCTGAATATCAAAAAGCTAGTCAACAAATACCCAAAAATTCTCTAGCTGTCACCTTCTTTAATTTACCCGAAATTAGCAAATGGCAGAAATTAGAATTAGCAGAATCAACTTATCATAGTCAAATTCTATCTTTAGCCTTAAATTCTCAAGGATTGTTAGCAGAAACTACCTTTTTAACAAACTCCCAAATTGTACCTCCATCTTTGCCATTATCTCAGCCTGTTGCAGCATTACAGTATATTCCAGAATCAACAACTTTGGCAATTTCTGGAGCGAAATTGAGTAATTTAGGTCAAAGTGACTTAGCAAAACTGTGGAAACAAGGAACAGCAACTATTTACGGTTCTAGTGAAGATGGTATTTCTCGACTAATACAACCTTTAATAAAAATCCAGCAAAACTTACATCTAAACTTTAGTCAAGATATTTTCAGTTGGGTAACAGGAGAATACGCTTTGGCTTTATTAACCAATTCAGAAAATACAACTCCTAATTGGGTATTTGTAGTCGAAAAAACGCCGGAATTAGCAGCAGGTATAGCACATTTAGATCATATTGCTAGTAGCAGTGGTTTTAATGCTATTTCCCTGACCTTAAATGGACAGAAAGTATCAGCTTGGACAGAAATTATAACCAGAAATGAGAATAATAAATCTATTAATCTCGACACCAAACTCAAAGGAGTACATACAACTTTCAATAATTACGAGATTTTCACTTCCGACTTAAATATACTCAAAGAAATTTTGAGTCAAAAGCAAAAATCTTTACTAGAAAACCCCGTATTTAAAAATAGTCTCAGTGTAATTCCTCAGCCAAATCAAGGATATATTTACTTAGACTGGGAAAATGGTCAAAATTTTATTAAACGTCAAATACCCATGCTTAAATTCGTCGAATTAATAGACAAACCACTACTTAATAATTTGCAATCACTTACATTCAGCAGTTATCATAATCAACCAGGAACACTCACAGGCAGTATACTACTAAAACTGCATTAGAGAATTAAATCCTAAATAAGCTGCATAATATGAAAAGCAGCACAGAATCATAAAATTGATAAACTCATCTATTCTCATCTGCGTTTATCTGCGTTTAATGATTCATGATCTCAGTTATTCTGAAATAACCACCCCATTTTCCATTTCCATGACCAAATCACGATACTATGGGAGAATAGCTTGTTGTGCTATCTAAGGGTACTATTTTCATGTTCTCTAGACTCCGTGCCGATTTTCGTATTATCTTTGAACGTGACCCCGCAGCCAGGAATTGGTTGGAGGTTTTATTCTGCTATCCTGGTTTGCAAGCCTTAATTCTCCACCGCTTTGCACACGGGTTGCGTGGTATTGGTATTCCTTTTTTCCCACGCTTAATTTCTCATATCGCTCGGTTTCTCACTGGTATTGAAATTCACCCAGGGGCTGTAATTGGTGAAGGTGTATTTATTGACCACGGAATGGGAGTGGTAATTGGAGAAACAGCTATTGTCGGTAATTACGCATTGATTTACCAAGGTGTTACCTTGGGAGGAACAGGTAAACAAAGTGGTAAACGTCACCCCACATTAGGTGAAAATGTCGTGGTTGGTGCTGGTGCAAAAGTTTTAGGAAACATCGAAATTGGTGATCATGTCCGTATTGGTGCTGGTTCAGTGGTGTTGAGAAATGTACCGTCTAGTTGCACAGTGGTCGGTGTCCCTGGACGCATTATTTATCGTTCTGGAGTCCGTGTTGCACCTTTAGAACATAGTAACTTACCTGACTCAGAAGCCCAGGTAATTCGCACTTTAGTAGACCGCATTGAAGCACTGGAAGCACAAATTCAATCTCTCCAAAATTTCGCAAAAACCCCTATTTTAATTGGTAAATTCCCTCAAGACGAGTTACCAAAAGAACACAATTTCTGTAATCTTAGGGATAAACAGATTCAGGAGTTTTTTGATGGTGCGGGAATTTAAAAATACTGAACCCAATATCCCAAAATTTTAAGTAATATTACGGGTTTATTGCTTCAGCTAACCATTCCTGGTTTTCATGGCGGTAGTAAACCCATCTATTTTGCGGTTCACCTCTCAATTATAACTGATCTACCTGTATCGCTGCAAGTAATAATAGACAAAAATTTTATACTGGTTCTATAGGGTTTGGTGCTGGTGGTGTAAAGGCTGTCGCTGTTGTTATCCTCATTTTACCAGGATGTGGTCAACAAAATTGCAGTCTTGCTGCATCACTCAATTCTTGCTAGATTTTGATTCTCGCTACTTGTAAATTGCTGTGAGAATCATCATTTATTAATATTAATTATCGGGTAATTGTGAGTAATGTCCTATTTTCATCCTGTTTATTCTTTAATGTTGGATATCTTGATTTAGACATTTTCCCCAACTAGCAACTTACGTCAATATTATCTATTATAAACTTTTATAAAAAAATATAACTAAATATAATCATAATTCTCAATTTGTTTAAAAGTAATTAAATTTTAGAAAAAAATTACCATAACAGGGAACAGAGTTAAAATTCCTTCAGTGTATGATTTTTTAGGTAAATTCTGTATCTCATTCAAGTGCATACCGCTATAAATTTTGTATAAATCATCTATTTTGAAAAAATAGTTAAAACTTTGAAAATTCACAACTTACGACTAAAAATCACATTGCTTATATCGCTACTTGACGTTATAGTCTAATTTTGTCAGACAATAAAAGACTATGATTAGTGAATCTGAAAAAACCCATCAAGACATCTTTCCAGAATCAGCACCCGTAGCCAATCCAGTGTTTTATAGAACCTACAGCAGACGCACCGACACTGGTTTAAGAGAAAATTGGAGTCAGGTATGCGATCGCACTTTAGAAGGCTTAATAAAACTAGGGCGACTCAATCCACGAGAAGCTGACGTGATAAACAGAATGCAACGCAGTCTTAAATGTTTACCTAGCGGACGCTGGTTGTGGGTTGG
>JBJUHT010000127.1:0-3451 GCA_046070105.1 Dolichospermum sp. | reverse complement strand
TTTTATACAATTAAATTGTGAATCCAAAATATTCAATTTTGGATTGTTTTCTCTTGTTTATTTATTGTCAATAATCATTGCTAATTGAGAAAAGTCTGATATAATTAGTTTTCAGGATGATTATTTATATCGAACTCAGGTCACATCATGTCATACATACCTTGACGCACAGCCCGATGAAAACTGGAATATTCCCAATCCTTTGGTGCTGTTACCAAACCATGTTTCACCGGATTATAATGAATATATTCAACGTGATTTTGAAAGTCTATTTCATCTCTAATTAAATGTTCCCAAAAACGATATTGCCATATAGCCCGTTGTTTTTTCTTTTTTATAGATACGGATATTTCTTCTGGTGATATAGTTTCACATTTACGACTAAAATAACTTTTAATCAAACGCCAACGGGTAGAAAAATCATGATCATTTTCTGGTAATGTCCATGGAGATGATCAGGTAAAATAACAACAGCATCTATAATAAATTGATGTTTCTGCATTACATAACCAAAAGCATCTCTTAATAAAGAAACATTTTTTGGTAAACATAATATTTTTTGTCTTTTCTCTGTCACCACTGTAAAAAAGTATGTTCCTCCTGCCACTTTGGCGCGGCGATATTCCATACTATAAATATCCTGTGAATAAAGTTGTGTTTTATAAACTTGATTTTACTCCGTAGGTTGGGTTGACGCAAGGAAACCCAACATTAATTATAAAGTGAAGCGCAACCCAACATTAATTATACAGCACTTCCCGATGTTATAAGGTACAAGAACCCCACCCCCAACCCCCTCCCCGCAAGCGAGGAGGGGGCTTAAGATGTACCTAGAGCGGAAACCCCTGTAATATGTTGGTGGGTGATGTTGGGTTTCGTTCCTCAACCCAACCTACAAATATTGGCGGTTATAAAGAATGAGTAAAAGTATGCCCGAATTACAGCAGATTTGCGGTTTATGAGGTACAGTAACCGATATATCTGGAAAAGATCCCCTAAATCAAAACTTTAATTCTGGGATGATTCAAAAGCTCTTGAGTATTTTTTATCAACTTTTCACTCCAACCATTTTCTTTAAGAAACTCAATGTTTCCATAACGTTTATCTAATTTTAATGCCGTTTCTGCGGATTTCAAACCGGCTTCTTGATCACCTTTCCCATACAAGGCTACACCTAATGCTAAATGTGCTTCTGCAAAATTGCTATTGATTTTGATTGCATTTCGCCAATAATTAATTGCTGTTTCTACTTCTCCCATTTCATAGGAAACTATACCTAAGTTCGTGTAAGCTTCGGGATAGTCGGGTTTTAATTTAATGGCTTGATTCCAATCATTAATCGCTTGTTTATAGTCTTTTAATTGTAAGTAAGCAAGACCCCTACCACCATAGTATATTGCATTTTTAGGATCAAGTTGAATGGCCTGAGTATAATCATTAATTGCTTGTTTGTAGTCTTTCAATTGTAAATAAGCATCACCCCTAGCACCATAGTATCCTGCATTTTTAGGATCAAGTTTAATGGCTTGAGTCCAATCATTAATTGCTTGTTTGTAGTCTTTCAATTGAAAATAGGCAAAACCCCTAAGATTATAGTAACTAGCATTTTTAGGATCAAGTTGAATGGCCTGAGTATAATCATTAATTGCTTGTTTGTAGTTCTTTAATTCAAGGTAAGTATTACCCCTCGCATCGTAGTATATTGCATTTTTATCGTCAATTTTAATAGCTTGAGTGTAATCATTAATTGCCTGTTTGTAGTCTTTCAGTTGAAAGTAAGTATTACCTCTATCACGATAGTATGTTGCATCTTTAGGGTCAATTTTAATGGCTTGAGTGTAATCATCAATTGCCTGTTTGTAGTTTTTTAAATTCCGGTGAGAATCACCTCTAGCTTTATATACAATACTAATACGTTTATTGTAAGAGCTAATAAGGATTTTATTATCTTTAAATTCAGAGTATCTGAGACCTCTTACAGTGTATGGTGCATTTTTAGGGTCAAGACGAATAGCTTCTGTTAAATCAGATATAGCTTGTTTGTAGTCTTTTAACCCTGAGTAAGCAATACCCCTAGATGCATAGTATGAAAAATCTTTAGGGTCAAGACGAATAGCTTCTGTTATATCTTCTATGGCTTTTTTGTAGTCTTCTAAACCTCCGTACACCAAACCTCTGGCGTTGTAATATTGAGCATTTTTAGGGTCAAGCTGAATGGCTTTAGTAAAATCAGTTATGGCTTGTTGATACTTCTTTAATGGATAGTAAGCATAACCCCTGTGGCTGTAATATTGAGCATTTTTAGGGTCAAGTTGAATGGCCTGAGTCAAATCATCAATTGCCTGTTGACGCTTATTTAACAAACTGTAAGCAAGACCCCTTGAGTGGTAATAGTCGGCATTTTTAGGGTCAAGTTGAATGACCTGAGTAAAATCATCTATGGCTTGTTGATATTTTTGTAAATTCACATAGGACCAACCACGTGAAAGATAACTGTGTTGAAAGTCGGGATAAAATTTAATGGCTTGATTGTATGCCTCAATTGATTCAGGAAACCGCTTTAATTGAGCTAGGGATAAACCTCGCCAATAGTAAAGATCAAATTGATTAGGACTCAGAGCAATGGCTTGATTAAAAGATGTTAAGGCCTCGGAATATTTATCTAATGTCAATAGCGCTCTACCCCGCAATTTCCAAGCTTGAGCAAAGTTGGGATTAATTTTAAGAGCTTTATCAAAAGCAGCAATGGATTCTGGATCTTTTTTTTCACTAAAAAATATCATCCCTTTAAGATACCAAGCTTGATAAAAATCCGGTTTTTTCCCAATCGCTTTATTAACAGCTTTTATCGCTTCTGCATATTTCTGAGAACGCCATAATTGATTAGCATAATTTAGCCATGCTATTTCATCATCGCTATTTTTAGGAACTTGATCCAATGGTAATAAATATTCATTAATTAAATCTTCCTCTTGCTTTTTTAATGTCGCTGGTAAAGTAGTTTCTATCTGCAAATTTGACTCTATTCCTAGCTGTTTAACCGCAGCCAAAAAGGTACTAATGGGAATACCAGAACTCTGACCTAAATTCACTGCACCATCAAAATCGAGTGATTTTTCACC
Source organism: Dolichospermum sp. (assembly GCA_046070105.1). Lineage (GTDB taxonomy): Bacteria > Cyanobacteriota > Cyanobacteriia > Cyanobacteriales > Nostocaceae > Dolichospermum. The sequence goes on along the minus strand of JBJUHT010000127.1, from coordinate 329 downwards.
TTCTATTCTGCCATGAATACCAATTACTCTCCCTTGGGTATCTAAAACCGCACCACCACTCATTCCGCCTTTAGTAATATTACTATAAAGTAGATCATAACCATCACTTAAAACAGTTTGTATTTGCACAGGTATTATAGAACTTTGATTATTGAAACTTACATAAGTATTCAACCTGATTAATTCTGGTTGGCTCAAAATTCCCGCCGTCAAAATCCGATGAGGTTTGTTTTGATTTTGTTGTTTATTACCAGGAAAACCAGAAACAAACACTTTTTGACCTTTAGTATTTAAACTAAAATTTAAACTATAATTTGCTAAAGTTGCAA
>JBJUHT010000126.1:0-34672 GCA_046070105.1 Dolichospermum sp. | reverse complement strand
CAACCCCCTCCCCGCTCTTCGAGAGGGGGCTTAATATGTACCTCATAAGAGCGGAAACCCCTGTATTTTAGGATTTACACAGGAGTTAGGAAACTAAACCGAAAAATGCAGCGTATTTTCACTAACTATAAAAATCTTCATCCAATATTTGCTCAACAGAAAATGGACAAATATCAGGATATTCACTTTCATCAGCAATACGCACTCCAAAAGCAGCAAATTTACTTTCTTTAATTGCTAATTTACGTCCTTGAGAATAGGCTTTATTTATAGCTTCTAAAAGAAAACTTTTGAGAGCAGGAGTATTTTCTAAATTGTTTAAAACTCGTTGACGATGTTCAATAACTGAGTGATACCAACTCATTTTCATACTATCTGGAGCATCAAACTGGACTTTTAGCTTTAGCAAATGAGCTAACAAGATCATCAGATTACTTGTAAGTGCATTTTTTTCCGATTTACCCAAATCATGTAATTCCTCAATTAGATATTCAATATCAAGGGCTTCAAATTGACGATTTTTAAGGTGTTGAATTGTTGATTCAATCCAACTTTGCAAATCTTGATCATGGAGAGGTTCAAGCATATCAGTGGAAATACAACAATTATTATAATGATAATTTCCATATTAACCTAAGTTATAAAAAATTGTGAATAAATGATGATTTCTGGCTAGAAGTCGGAAATGTGAATCATGAGAATATACGTTACAAAAAATACTTATATTATATTTTAATACTGAAGTTATTCCGAAAACGTCCAATTTGCATGATCAAACAGTAGAATAGACAACGGTTAAAAGACTGATAAGTAGTATTTTTCATGACAAAAGAACTATTAAAACAAGTAAGAGTAATTGATCCTGTGCAAAAAACTGACATAGTAGCCGATGTGTTAATTATTGATGGTTATATTCAAGATGTCGCCCCTCAAATTACAAAAATTACTACAGATACGTCCGTCCGCGATTGTCAGGGTTTGGTTATCGGTCCTGGATTGGTTGATTTATATAGTCATTCCGGTGAACCTGGTTTTGAAGAACGAGAAACTTTAAGTTCTCTTTGCCAAGCTGCTACTGCTGGTGGTTTTACGAAAATTTGTGTTTTACCTGATACATTACCAGTTATTGATCAACCTGCTTTGGTGACACAATTACAACAATACCGAAACCGGGTAAAAGTCTCCCCCAGTCTTCACATTTGGGGAGCAATTACTTTAGATTTGGCAGGTAAACAATTAACAGAAGTAGCAGATTTAACCGCTGCGGGAATTGTGGGTTTTACTGATGGTAAACCTTGGGAAAATTTGGGGATAGTGAGACGGGTTTTGGAGTATCTTCAACCTTTTGGTAAACCTGTGGCTTTTTGGCCGTGCGATCGCCATTTAGCAGCTAATGGTATGATCCGAGAAGGTGCAGAAGCCTTGCGTTTAGGTTTACCCCCAATGCCAACTAGTGCGGAAACAACGGCTATTGCAGCTTTATTAGAATTAGTCGCAGATATCGGTACACCAGTCCATATTATGCGTGTTTCTACTGCTCGTAGTGTGGAATTAATTGCTAAAGCTAAATCCAATGGTGTGCCTATTACTGCTAGTACAACCTGGATGCACGTTTTACTTGATACAACATCCATGAGAAGTTACCACACTGCCTTACATTTAGATCCGCCTTTGGGAAATTACCAAGATATGCTATGCTTACGGGAAGGTTTGCGAACAGGTATAATAGATGCGATCGCAATTGATCACGCAGCCTATACTTACGAGGAAAAAGTTCAGGCCTTTGCGGAATCGCCACCGGGAGCAATTGGGTTAGAATTGGCATTACCCCTATTATGGCAAAATCTTGTGGCTACTGGAGAATTTACACCTTTGGAATTATGGCGCGTTTTGAGTCATCAACCAGCGACTTGTTTACAACAGGAGGTTAAAGCCATTCAACCGGGTGAAAAAGCTGAATTGACATTATTTGATCCTCAGCAAATTTGGAACGTAAATCAGGCAAATCTCCAGACACTTGCTGCTAATACTCCCTGGTTTGGTCAAGAAATTATAGGTCGAGTTGTACAAGTTTTCTTGTGAAAATATATCTCGATTTCATTTAACAAATCACAGTTTATTTTTATCATTCAATGTCTGATTTAATTTTGTTTTGGCATCGTCGAGATTTACGCATTTCTGACCATACAGGACTAGCTGCGGCCAGAAAAAAAACTCCCAAGATTGTAGGTGTATTTTGTCTAGATCCTCAAATTATTGAAGGTGATAATATTGCACCTGCGAGGATCAAATATATGATTGGTTGTTTACAATCCCTTCAAGAAAGATATCGGCAAATAGGTAGTCAATTATTAATTTTGAAAAATGATCCCGTGGTGGCAATTCCTCAATTAGCATTGGCTTTAAATGCTAAAGCAGTATTCTGGAATTGGGATGTTGAACCTTATTCACAAATTCGGGATTTAGCGGTAATTGATGTTTTGAAAACCGCAGGAATTGAGTTTCTTAACTACAATTGGGATCAGTTACTTCACTCTCCTACGGAAATCTTTAGTGGTGGGAAAACTCCCTATACTATTTATACTCCTTTCTGGAAAAATTGGTATAGTAAACCAAAATCTCAACCAGTTAAAACTTTAGAAAATCTGCAAAATCTCACAGCAGAAGAACAAGAAATAGCCGAAAAATCTGGAATAATCAATTTACCTACAGCCGAAGACCTAGGTTTTATTTGGGATAGGGAATTAATCATTAATCCTGGAGAGTTAGCAGCACAAGAAAAATTAGAAAATTTTACCCATGATCCTATTAATGAATATCAAGAACAGCGCAATTTCCCCGCTATTGAGGGAACATCTCAATTAAGTGCTGCTTTGAAGTTCGGTGTTATTGGTATTAGAACTATTTGGCAAAGTACCATAGAAGCGTTAGCAAATAGTAATAGTGAGGAAGTAAATGCTAGTATCCAAACATGGCAAAAGGAACTAGCATGGAGGGAATTTTATCAACACGCTATGTACCATTTCCCCACATTAGCTAATGGTGCATATAGAGATCATTTTCAAACATTTCCCTGGCGCAATAATGAAACTTATTTTCAAGCTTGGTGTGAGGGGAAAACGGGTTATCCTATAGTTGATGCTGCTATGCGTCAATTAAATGAAACTGGTTGGATGCACAATAGATGTAGAATGATAGTTGCCAGTTTTTTGACTAAGGATTTAATAATTAATCCTCAATGGGGAGAAAAATATTTTATGCAGAAACTCATTGATGGTGATTTATCTGCTAATAATGGAGGTTGGCAATGGAGTGCTTCTAGTGGTATGGACCCCCAACCATTACGCATTTTTAATCCAGCTAGTCAAACACAAAAATTTGACGCAGAAGCAGCTTATGTTCGTCAATGGATACCGGAATTACGTTCTCTAGATACGGCTTATGTAGTAACTGGAAAAATTCCGCCACTAGAATATCATCGCGTCAATTATCCTAAACCAATTGTTGATCATCAAAAACAGCAAGCTTTATTTAAGCAAATATATCAACAACAAAAGACCGTTACTTAATTTCTTTGTCTAAATTAGGATTTCCATGATTTAAGGATGTACAGGATGTTATTTGTTGATAATATTATGTTCATCTGGATATTTCTGCTAATACTTGGTCTAAGATTTTTCATCTTCTTTAAAAAAAAATAAATTTTCCCAAATTGGACAAAATTACTATATATTGTTAAATACAATTAATTTTTTGTCCGTTCCCAAAAGCTGCTATTGTATATGTCCAAAACTTACACCGTAGAAATCAATCACGAAGGTAAAATATATACCCTGCAAGTTCCAGAAGGTGAAGCAGTCTTATCAGTAGCCGAAGCAGCGGGTTTAGAATTACCTGCTTCCTGTCATGCTGGTGTTTGTACAACCTGTGCTGGATTAATATTAGCAGGATCTGTAGACCAAAGCGAGGGCATGGGTGTAAGTCCAGAACTGCAAAAACAAGGCTACGCGCTTCTTTGTGTTTCTAAACCATTATCTGATTTGAAAATTGAAACAGGTAAGGAAGAAATAGTTTATGATAAGCAATTTGGGAAAGGGTAGATATAGTTAATTACTATCAAGTCCTTCTATACTCAAAATTACCAATACAAAGGATTTAGAATAATGACAACTCACTTTATTACCGCTGAAATCGAATTACAAGAAACCCCCACTGAATTAGAAAAAGCCATTACAGCGGAATTGCAAAAACAAGGTGAACCCCTCCGTTGGGCTATTACCGCTATAGACGAAACTCAACAAACCGCAACTGTAGAGGCTGTAGTTACCGCTTAGATTATTCTTCGCGGCTACCGCGAAATAAAAAACCTGTGATACCCATTCAAAAACCATACACTGTCATTTTAATTATACCCACCGGCATTGGGGCAGCAATTGGCGGTTATGCTGGTGACGCATTACCAGTAGCGAGAATTATATCACAGGTCTGCGATCGCTTGATTACTCACCCCAATGTGATGAATGGTGCAAGCTTATACTGGAATATTCCCAACGCTTTCTATGTAGAAGGTTATGGTTTAGACAAATTTGCCGCTGGAGAATGGGGTTTACGTCCTGTTCTTAGCAATAGGGTAGGTTTACTTTTAGACCAGGGTATTGAACCGGAATTAATGCTACGACACTTGCAGGTAGCGGACGCAGCCAGGGCAACTTTAGGGTTAAATATCACAAATCATGTAATTACCGACGCGCCTTTAAATGTAGAATTACGTACTTCTCCGTCAGGGACAAGTTGGGGAACAATAGGTAATCCTGATAGTTTATTACGGGCTGCTGAAAAGTTAATTATACAGGAAAAAGCCCAAGCGATCGCAGTTGTTACCCGTTTCCCAGACGACATGGACGAAACCGCCCTACAAGACTATCGCCAAGGTCAAGGAGTAGACCCTCTAGCGGGTGCAGAAGCCGTCATTAGCCATTTATTAGTTCATACCTTTAAAATTCCTTGCGCCCATGCTCCTGCCCTTTCTCCTGCCCCTACAGCCACTAATTTATCACCTCGTGCTGCGGCAGAAGAATTAGGTTACACATTTTTACCTTGCGTTTTAGTTGGTTTAAGTAAAGCTCCGCAGTTTATAACTAATACAGAATCTTATCAGCCATTATCAACGGATCTAGGGGCAGATCAGGTTGACGCTTTAATTATTCCTGACACATCCTGTGGAAGTAGTGCTTTATTGAGTTTAAGTCAAAGTCAATGTCAAATAATTACAGTTAAGGAAAATAAAACCCTATTACAGGTTTCTGCTCATAAGTTAAAAATTCCCACCTGGCGGGTAAACTCATATTTGGAAGCTGTAGGCGTATTAGTGGCGCACAAAGCAGGCATTAATCCTTTTTCATTGATGATTTGACATTATTGTGTACTTGGGTTTTGTTGTCGCTCTAACCAACCTACAATGATTCTAATTGAGTTAAAATGAAACTTCAGAGAATACTTTCTGTAGCATAATTAACCGCAGATGAACGCAAATTAACTTTACCTTGAGGACACTCAAGTGAAGTTTGTCAATTACCCATTACTATTATATTTAAATTCCTGTGGTTGAACAGCAAAATCAAGAACCAGAAATTCCTTACTTAACACGCACCCAAGTTTTAGTAGCCATGGGTGTAACAGCGATTATTCTTGGGATAGTTGCTAAGTTATGGTTACATTGGAGTAATATCACTCTTTTTAAATGGTACTGGCGGGAACAAGACTTATTATTAGGAATTGGTTTAGGTTTAATCATTACTGTATTCAGTAGTTTAGCTTATCGCTTTTTCCTTCTTTATCGCAAAAGTGCGGATTACTATCTAGAGATAGTTCTCAAACCTCTAGCAATACCCGATTTAATCTGGTTAGGATTATTACCAGGACTAAGTGAAGAATTATTATTTCGAGGTGTAATGTTACCAGCATTGGGTGCAGATCATCTAGCTGTAATAGTCTCTAGTCTTTGTTTTGGAGTTTTACACCTCAGTGATATTTCTCAGTGGACTTATGTAATTTGGGCTACTATTATTGGTATAATTTTAGGTTATAGTGCTTTATTGAGTGGTAATCTGTTATTACCAATAGTTGCTCATATTGTGACAAATCTATTTTCTAGCTATTTATGGAAAATTAAAAATCCTTAGATATAAACCTGGGTATTTTTTTGATTTTTTACTTTTGAAATGAAATATCCCACCAATAATACTAAAGTAAAATAGTTTAGTGGTGGGACTTACGGCAGTCTAATTAAAGGTATTTCTCAAAGCAAAAACCACTAAAAATTTGGTCTTTTCTGGTCTTTTCTTAGAAATCATCAAGAAATTGACCAATACGACTGATAACAGGGTCTACTTCTTGAGGTTCAGGTTCAGGGTCAGGTTGGGAAGGAATACAAGTAGGTGGTTGCTGACTCAACATGGTTGTCAACTTTGCAACTTGTTGAGTAAGTTGTAACATTTGACCTTCTATAGACTCCAAACAACGAGACTCATGAGCAGAAAAACGTTCCTCAAAACTAGCTATTTGCAATTGTATATCACTGATTTTCTGTTCAATCGTAGTTATATTTGCCGTTTTAGAAGCTGGTTCTACAGATTCCGGTAAAAAAACTTTCCATAGAGCCTCTTTACATAGGTCACTGAAAGTTTTCTCTCGTTGAGTTTCTAAGTGGTTTTCGACCTGCGCTAACAAGCTCTCATCAGCAATTTCTGGATTGAACGTAACGGATTTAACTATCTTTTTTGACCATTGGAACATTAGTTTTCTTATTTAGCAGGGCGAACAGCAGCGGACGCTTGAACTTCTCCGTAAATATACTGACCTAAAGCATTAGCCTGGCGAGAAGGAGCAGCCAAGTAAGCATTGATTTTAGCCTCTTTGAGCAGACGTTGGACATCTTCCCAGAAAAACTCCCCACCACCACCTGTAATAATTACATCTGTCACACGCTCTGGTAGCCAAGCTAACACACGAGCGCAAATTTCTCGTGAAAACTGCTCTATCAAATTGGGGAGAAAATCATCTAGATTAGTAGGTTTACTAGCACCTTTAGGACGGTAAAAGCGACTGCCCTTGGGCTTGTTAACCGCAGAAATCAGTGCTAAAGATTGACTATCAGCATTGGGATCTTTTATTTCCGCAGCAACCAATTCATAAAACTTGCTCATCCCAAAGTCTTCACTCTTAGAAGCCCCTCTAGCAAATCGGAAATTGTCCACCATGATCATATCAATAGTTTGGTGGCCAATATCTACAATCCCCACTGACATTTTCGTAAAATCGGGAACTCCTGTTCCTTTATTAGGTTGAGTTTCTGACCACAGCAAACTGCCATATCCTTCAGGCATTACCCAGACTTTGCTAATGTTCAAAGATAAAGATTCACCTCGAAAATTCAATACATGAGGTCCTGTTACCAAACTAGTTAGCTGTGCCTTTTCCTTTTCAAATTGTTCCAAAGACAAAAAGGGTAGACCCAGAACCACAGAAATTTCATCCTTGAGCTTAAAGTAACCAGCACAGGACAAGACTTTGATCAGTGCGTCCTCAACCTTAGATTGGCCTACGCCAAGATTTGCGCCAAAATCTGCGGCTAATTGTCCCACAGCATAACCACTTCCTTGATACTCTAACCACAAATCCATGAGGGGGTCAGTGGCCTTAGCCTCAAACACACCGCCACGAATTTCAGCCACAGTCATCTGCTTCACATTAGCAGGAATGAAGGCCACATTGGCGGGTTCACGGCTCACACAAGTCTTGGTGGAGGTTCGGCCTAAATCAACGCTGAGAATGGTTTTACCGCCAACATTAGTTGGCTTTAAGGAATTCATTGGTGTAGCCGCCGCTGGGCGGTTCATAGGAATAGCAGCAGCATTTATGGGGTTGGCTGCGGAGGGTTGGTCTGTCATGAAATCTCCTCTGTCAAAAGTCATCATGCTCATCTTACAAAAAGGTGAGCTACAAAAAATTTTAAATTGGGTTAAGTGTAACTAAAAATAGTTACTAAAAATATAGTCAAATATTTCTAGCTTGTAAGGAACTTACACCTGACAGGACTAATTGCAAGCCTCTTTTAACTCTTTTGCCTAAATGATGATTTTCACTACATAAAATCTATAAATTTGTATTCTAATTGACAACGTAGTTCGGACTCTGAACAATAAATCACCTGTTAATGTTAGTTAACATCTAATAATTTATAGTCTCGAAGCAATTTTGTGTTTTCAGCACTCAATAATTCCCGTAGGCTATCAATCTCATTTAATATTTCGATTTCCCGTCTACATTCTTGTTGTAAAATTGACAGGTAACGCTCACGCTGTTTTTCTGTCTTGGCCTCTTTGAGCAAACTAATGGCCATGTTAATGTTAGAAACTGGATTGGATAAGTCTATAGAAACTTTTCTTAACAGGCTTTCTCGAACCTGTGCCAGTTCGTTAGAGTTTTGTAATTCCAACTGATTGGTTTTGATTTCCTTTTCCAGTTTTGCTGACTTTCGAGACTCTTTTAGATAGGCTTGACTAGGAATTGAACGCTTTTGTAACCTAGCTTTTACTGCTTGTAATATTTCCGTAGGCTCAAAAGGTTTAGTAATATAATCATCAGCACCTAAACACATACCCTGACGTAAATCATTACGGTTGGCTTTAGCAGTCAGAAAAATCAGGGGTATGTCAGCACACCTGGGCTCCTGTCGTAGTTTTTGTAAAACTTCATAGCCATTGAGTCCTGGCATCATGATGTCACAAATGATCAAATCTGGGTTTTTACTTTTAGCTAATTGTAGCCCAGTTATCCCATCTACAGCTGTAATAACATTAAAATCTGCCAATTCTAAAATTTCTTGCAGATTTGAGAGAATTTGGCTTTCATCCTCAATAACTAAAATTAAGCTCATAATGAGATTTGACCTCTATAGAATTGATCTATGTATAACAAGAATTTTTTTGATTCAGAACTTACCCAACTACTACACATATTCTTGGTGTGACACTTGTATAAGTCCTATTTACTCATTTAATACCATAAAATTAAGTCTACACCACATTGTACATACTCAACTTTTATAGCAGTTCTCATGTTCGTGAGGTACAACGTTTTTTAGTTTTAGGGAACTCCTAACTATGAAATTTATTTTGCACTACTACTTAATATCCAATATGTGTAACTTATTTCATAAGTATATTAAGCCTTCCGAAGTTTTTTGAGATTGATTTTGTATATTACAGCAAGTTCACCAAGTGAGGTACACCTTGTGCAGGCACAGGATGCCTGCACCACAAAAGTTTTATTATTAATATTTGTACTTCATAATATGGGAAACTGCTGTAAGTAGGTGAATGGAAAAAACGATATAAGTAACGACAAGTGAAGTTACCTAAAACCTCTTCCCAGTTAAGAGTTCCCTTGTCATAACGACAATTTTTCACGTCAACCTACTTAGGTACTCAAGAACCGATAATTATAATTATGAGATAATTATTAGATTGTGAATTTTGCTAATAAAAATTCTTTTCCTCAAGACATTATTGTTATACTAATTGCAGTTTACTTACAAAAATACGCTTAAATAGATTAATAAAAATCCCTTATTAGATAATGAGAAAACACAAATCGAATATACTAAGAGAAATACCTCTAAGACTAGTCTTAACTGTTCCCTTTGCATTGCAAATTGTCGCAGTTGTCACATTGGTCAGTTATCTTTCATACTTTACATCAGTAAAGTCCGTAGAAAATATGACTCAAGAATTAATCAGAGAAATTTCTGACCATATTGATCAAAGTTTAGACGATTATTTAGAACACCTCATACTAACTAGCGAAAATAATGCAACTCTAATCAAATTAGGTATTTTGAATTATCAGAATTTAACGACAGTAAAAAGCTATTTTTGGCGACAGTTACAAATGGATGATAAGATAAATGATGTGGCTATTGCTACGGAGCAGAAAAGATTTTTAGCGGTGACTAAACAAGAGAATAAACTGCCAATGATTATTCTCAGAGATCAGTCAACTAATTACAAGTGGAATAGCTACTTGGCTGATAATCTAGGGAATTATGATAGTTCTAAAAATATCATTAATTCTCATACAGAACCCTCTGAAGATACTCGATTAAGTAATTGGTATCAAGCGGCAAAAAAGGCAGCAGAAAATGGAATTTGGCAACTGATTATTGCAGAAGATAATCATAATCAACCAATTTTAATTATTAGCTATTTATTAGCATTTTTTGATCAAAATAATACTTTTCAAGGAGTCGTTATTACCTCTACTCCTCTATGTCAACTGGAGGATTTCCTTCAAAAATTGAAAATAGGTGAGACAGGTCAGTCCTTTATTTTAGAAAGGAGCGGGTTATTAATTGCTAGTTCAACGGGTGAAGATCCTTTTATTTCAAATTTATCAACCTCTTTCAATTTCTCTAAACCATATAATTTGAGTAAATACAGATTAAATGCACTGAAAAGTCGTAACGATATAACTCGAGAGACAACTGAAAATATTCTAGCACATTTCCAAGGAATTGATCGCATAACAACAAAACAAAAATTTGTTTTTGTATCCAAAAATGGGCAACGTAATTTTGTCGAAGTTATACCAGTGTCGGGTAATAGGAACTTAGATTGGCTAACAGTTGTTGTTATTACAGAAACTGATTTCTTTAAAGAAATTAAGAAAAATATTGACTGGAATATTGTCTTGTGTGGTTTAACTATTCTGATGAGCACAGGGATTGGTTTAATGATTACTAGATGTGTGACTAAATCTATTCTCCAGTTAAATAAAGCCACCCAAGCCCTACAACTAGCAAACTGTCAACCATTTTGTAGAGAATCAGATATTGCCTTAATGGAAGTTAAATGTATTAGAGAATTAGTAAATTTATCCAATTCCTTCAAGAGAATGGCTATTCAACTACAATCATCTCTGATAACTTTAGAAGAACGAGTTAAAGAAAGAACAGTAGAATTAATTATTGCCAAGGAAAAAGCCGAAATAGCAAATCAAGCCAAAAGCGAGTTTCTTGCTAACATGAGTCACGAATTGCGTACACCCCTAAATGGCATTTTAGGTTATACTCAGATTTTGGGGAGGACACAACTTACTCAAGAGCAACAACGGGGAGTTGCTGTGATTTATCAATGTGGTACACACTTGCTGACCTTGATTAATGATATCCTAGATATTGCCAAAATTGAAGCCCGGAAAATGGAACTTGATCCTGCACCTTGTTATTTACCATCTTTATTACAAGGAGTAGCAGAAATTGCCAAGATTAAAGCAGAGGAGAAAAGTCTAGACTTTATTTACGAATTAACAGAAAATATGCCATCAGGAGTTATTTTAGATGAAAAGCGGGTGAGACAAGTTTTACTAAATCTCTTGAATAATGCTGTCAAGTTTACAAATAGGGGGAAAGTTATTTTTAGAGTTATTATTAATGATAATGACCTAAAAGAATCTTGTCTAAAAATAAAGTTTCAAATTGAAGATACTGGTGTTGGTATTGAAATTGAGGAATTAAAAAGAATTTTTATGCCTTTTGAACAGACGGGAACATCTAAACAAAAAACAGAAGGAACTGGTTTAGGTTTAGCAATTAGCAAAAGTTTTGTAGAAATGATGGGTAGTCAACTAGAAGTTAAAAGTGAATTGGGAGTTGGTACTTTATTTGAATTTGAGATTCAGTGTTCTTTAGCTGATAACTGGGCTAAAGCTAATACTATGACTAATTTAGGCCAAATTGTGGGATATTCTGGCCAGCGTAGACAAATTTTAGTGGTTGATGATCGTTGGGAAAATCGCTCTGTAATCGTTAGTTTACTTGCTCCCTTGGGTTTTATAGTTAAGGAAGCTAATCATGGTGAAGAAGCTTTACAACAGGCTCTAAAAAATCCCCCTGATCTGATAATTTCTGACCTAAAAATGCCAATTATGGACGGGTGGGAAATGTTGACTCAAATACGGGAATTAGCCGAATTAAAAAACACAATCGTGATCATTTCTTCTGCTAGTGTATTTGATACAGATCGTCAAAAAAGCTCAATTAGTGGTGGACAGGGTTTTTTACCTAAACCAGTTAAAGCAGAAGAACTTTATTGGATATTAGCTCAACAACTCCATCTCGACTGGATTTATGCAGAATCTGCCGCAACTGCAACTGAAATATCCGTGGAAGTTACTGATCAAAAAATAGTTGTGCCACCTGCTGCGGACTTAGCTATATTACTAGAATATGCTATGCAAGGACAAATTAGAGAAATAAGTCATGAACTAAAACGTCTGGAGCAAAATGGTGAAGTCTACCGACCTTTTATAGATAAAATGACTTTGATGCTGCGGGGATATAAAATTGTTAAGATCCGTGAGTTTCTACAAAATGTCAGTAAACAATAGACATCTTTACCTAAATGGTGTACTCTAGAAAAGAGGATGATTAAATAAAGAAATCTTGAGGACAATTTAAGAAAATACATATTAAAACTTAGTGTATCTCTAGTTAACAGAATACCATTCATAATTGATAAGTTGTAAGGAACAGATTTTGAAAATTTTACATCAGCAGTCCATAATTTTAGTAGTTGATGACAATTCCACCAATTTAGAAATCCTTGATCATGCTTTGACTCAAGAAGGTTACAAAGTACGAGTCGAAGCTGAAGGGTTAAATGTCATCAAACAAGCTCGCTCAAGTATTCCTGATTTAATCCTGTTAGATATTATGTTACCCGATTTAAATGGATTTGAGGTTTGTAAGCAATTGAAAGCCGACCCCTTGACTGAAAGTATACCTGTAATTTTTATGACGGCACTATCTGAACCTGTGGATAAAGTTAAAGGGTTAAATTTAGGTGCTGTGGACTATATAACTAAGCCATTTCAAAAAGAGGAATTACTCGCTCGTGTGCGTGGACATTTGCAGTTAAGACAATTAAATAAAACTTTAGAATTACAGAACCAACAACTGATAGAACTGAAAAGTGAGCTAGAAAATCGCGTTGCTGAACGGACAGCAGAATTAAGTCAAGCTTTAGAAAAAGAAAAGGAATTAAATCAACTAAAATCCCGGTTCATTACCATAGCTTCCCACGAGTTTCGCACTCCTTTAGCTATTATTTCTTCATCATCAGGTATTTTACAAAATTTTAGCGATCGCCTCAGCGAAAAAAGAAAACAGGAACATCTAGAAACAATTCAAAATACAATCAAGCATATCATCCAAGTCCTTGATGATGTCTTGATGATTAACCAAGCTGAAGCTGAAAAAATAGAAGTCAAGCTAGAACCATTAGATATAATTAGGTTTTGTCGTCATCTTAAAGAGCAAATAGAAGCTAGTTTTAGCTCCCATGAAATTGATTTCTATATAGATTTAGGTGATGAAATTTTCAACAATTATCAACTTGTTATGGCAGACAAAAAATTGTTGCGACAAATTATAACCAACCTGCTGACTAATGCTATTAAGTATTCTCCCGATCACAATTTAGTTAACTTTAGTTTATCCAGAAAAAATGACCAACTTGTCTTTAAAATTACTGATTATGGTATTGGTATTCCCGCAGCAGACCAAGCTCATTTATTTGAGTATTTTCAACGCGGATCTAATGTCGGAACACTTCCTGGTACAGGTTTAGGTTTGTCTATAGTCAAAAAATGTGTAGATTTACACCAAGGAGAAATTACTTTAGATAGTGAATTAGGAAAGGGAACGGTATTTACAGTGACTCTTCCCTTTTTAAAGGGTTAAAAATTTGCTCCCATAATAGGGATTCTTAGATTCACCTTTGTGATACTTAAGATAGGAAATTTAAACACATAAATACTATGTAGACTTATTACTACACAGTGCATGGATGATTCTATTAATCAGATCATTATCTGAGATCATCTTAGTTTATATTATAAAAAAGAAGTGTAAATTTATGGGGATTGACCGTGTGTTGTATTTAGCAGAATTACAAAAACTCAAAACTGGCTTACTTAGTGTTAGTGGTAAAACTGAACTAAAATTACTAGCTTGTCAACACAATGAACAAAATTGGAGTCCAGTACCCAGAGAAGTTATTGTTTCTAATGAAACAAACAAATTCAATCATGGGGCGTTGGTATTGGTAGAATTAACTACTAACCGACAAATACAGCGAATTGAAGAAGCAAATCTTGCCTTGGTGAATATTTTGCAGAATTTTTCCCGACAGGTAGCTAGGTTTAAACTCAAGGAAAGTGAAATTGATCAGTGGAAACACTCACTGACAATTCAGGCTGAAGAACTCAATCGTCGCCAAGAGGAAATGGAGTCACGCTGGCAAGAAATACAAGCGCTAGAAAATGAATTTCAACGTCTAGATACAAAAGAACAGCTAGTGGAAACATCTCGCGCAGAAGTTGATCATTTACGAGTAGAAATTGAACGCAGTCGTCAAGATTTAGAAGGTGCTTGGGAGCATTTACGAGGTGAACAACGGCGTTTTCAAGAAATGACAAACTCCCAACAAACTCAGATTACAAACGAAGAGAGTTCTTGGATATTAGGTGATGCAGTTAATAGCTTATCTAGTCAAACTAATGATCTGGAAACAATTAAGGAAATTCTCAATTCTGCTTTTGAATTTATCAATAAACAGCAGGAGAATATGAATCTACACTGGCAAAAGTTGGATATGGAAAGTCAGGTATCTAAGCAACAGCAAAATAAGATAGAGGAACTACTGCTAACCCTTAACTCTTGCCAAAATGAACTGCAACAAGCAGAAAGTTATCTCACACAACAAATCAACCAAGTGCAATCAAAAACAGCCGCTGTTAACGGTAAACGGGAATTGGCCGTAAACCTGAAAAAATGTCTGGGAATTGAAGAGGAATTGTACCAAAAGCTTTACACATTGGCAACTTACATGGATTTGGGATTTTCTAAACAGGTTGATGTAGAAGCTTTACAACAAATACCTTTGGAAGAATTAAAAAAAATGGTGCAAGACTCAGAGGAAAAGTTAGATAGGGATTCTGAATTTGTGGAAGCACAAGAACAAGAACTCAAATATAAACAAGAACTTATAGCAAGGCTTCAACAACGAATTGAAGATTCTCACGATCAAGAAAAAATCAATTTAGAATCAGAACTAGCTGAGGTACAAGATATCTACAAAATGCTCAATAAAAGCTTGATTGGACAAAGATGCAATTTAATTGATCAGCAAAAAAACCTTCGCAAACAACAAACTATATTACGTCAAAAACAAGGATTTTTGACTAATTCAAAAGGTGAATATGCTGATTTAGAATTAGTGGTTTCGCAGTTGGAAACCCACAAGCAAGAAAGATACGAGGAAATTAAAAACCTAGAGAGTTATATCACTCAGACTCTAATATCTATTGAAGCAGATCAACAGATAATTAATTTTCAAACCCAGGAAGTAGAAAGAAAGCGTCAAGAAGTTAAATCTATAGAGGAGCAATTACTGAGTTTGCGCACAGCAACTAATGAATCTTCCGGTAGGATTACTCTTTACCAAGAAATACTACAATCTCTTCAGGATGATCTTGATGGTTCACGCAAGCAATTACAAAAAGTTGCCCAATTTTTAGAATATATTGGCAATTCACCCCAGGCAATAATTCATGGTAATTAGGTAAAAAATACTCAGAGTTTATGTCCCGAATTAACAATTACACTCCTGCACAAAACCACAATCAAAATTTCAAAATCTTAGCATCTACAAACCAAAAATGTAATTTAATTTTGTTTTGCCTGCATCTGTGATCTAGAATATTACCACATTAGTCTTATTGACACTGATGTCACAAATGCACAAAACCACATTTTGCGTCTGTCAACTGGGAGATACTGAACTTTGAAAAATGTTATTAAAATCGCAAAAACTCAATTAATTGTGTTAGTGCGGGATGGTGGGGACAATTGTAAAACCTGACAGTTCCTGAATTCTGAAAAATGCCGTCATAAATACCCTCTTCTACTATTCTAGACTTACTTGTATATTTCAGAGTTTCTCTGGTTATTAAAGTTACCTGTAATGTAAGGTAGATTTTAACAAGATTTATTTTGCTATATTGAACATTTTTTTAAAGATACTACACTTGTATTACTACTCTAGATATATCTGTAAGGAGGAAAAATCATGCAAACCATTACACGCACTTCAACAACTGATATGGAAGTTACTAGTATTCGTCTAGAACGAGAACTAAAGAATAAACTCAAAGATATAGCTGGTAATCAAGGATATCAGTCTCTAATTCGAGATATCCTATGGAATTATATCCAACAAAAATCTGGTGAGTGGCAACCGCGTTTTTCTAAATCTGATATTCGCGCCAGTATTTCTGCTATAGCTGAACAAGAACAACGTTGTGTCCTCACGGGTAAATTAATCGAACCACAACAGTCAATGCTGCTAGGATTGACCAGAAATGGTGATATGCTGCCTTTAAGCCCGGAAAGTCTATCTGGCTAGTGAGAAATTTTAGTCAATTTTAATTTTACCCATTTACCCCTGTAATTGGGTAGAATACTACCTTGAAATTGATTTTAAACATTTGACTATGGCTACACCACGTCAACTATGAACTCGGATGCAAAACACCAGCCTTATGGGTTATTTATAGGGAAATAGAATAAAAAGTAATGGTAACTAATTCTTCTGCACTCAACAACAACATTTCTCCTGAAGAAAACCTAGATACCAACGAAGTAGCTATTCAGGTTGATAAATTATCAGACAGACAGCGGCAAATTAGCGCTACAATCCAAATTCCCCAACCAGTAGAAAAAGTTTGGCAAATTCTCACGGACTATGAATCATTACCTGATTTTATCCCCAATCTCGCCAAAAGCACTCTTCTGGAACATCCCCAAGGAGGCATTCGACTGGAACAAATTGGTAGAGCGAGTTTACTTAATTTTAAGTTCCGCGCCCGTGTAGTTTTGGATTTAGAGGAATCATTTCCCAAATTAATCCAATTTAATATGATAGAAGGAGATTTTAAAGGTTTTTCAGGTTTTTGGTGCTTAGAGCCTTGTTTATGGGGTGAACAACAAGCTACGACCCTTTGCTATACTATCCAAGTTTGGCCTAAACTGACCATGCCCATCTCAATTATTGAACAACGCCTTAGTCAAGACCTGCAAACCAACCTCCTAGCAATTCGTCAACGTTCTTTGGAAAATATATTCTAACAAACTTTCTGATTCTGGGAATTACAGAAAAGAAAAAGTTGGAAATAATAAAAGGAATAGAAATATTTTTCTATTCCTTTTTTTAATACCCCCAAGGGAATTCGAATCCCTGTTACCTCCGTGAAAGGGAGGTGTCCTAGGCCTCTAGACGATGGGGGCTTGTTTTTCATCACTTTAAATAATATAGCGGATTTTTTTGAGGATGTCAAGAGGTTGGGAAAAAATTTTTTTTAGCAGTCTGGGAAAGAGTTAGAGGGGGGAGTGGGGAAAATAAACTGCTGACGGTTGGATAAAATCTACTAAAATCTTAGTGAGATGACTTTGTGGGTGCTGTTGTTTATGGGCGTTGCTGATTTGATGTGTAAAAATGATTTTTGATTCTTGTAGAGACGTTCCATGGAACGTCTCTACACCTAAATTTATATGAAGTCTCCAGATACTCTTGTTTACCAGTTTCCTTGCTATGTGATTCTGTACACAGGATTTTGATTTGAAATCTATGGCTCAAAATCTACAACATGGAAGCACCTTTTGAAATCACCATCCAGATGGTGATCACTGTTTTTGCGGGCATTAGCGCCCAGGTAATGGCTGCATATTTCAAACTGCCCAGTATTGTCTTGTTATTGCTATTAGGCATTCTTTTGGGCAAAGACGGTTTGGGGCTGTTGCAACCGCACTTACTAGGGGCAGGATTAGAAGTGATTGTTTCCTTAGCAACAGCAATCATTTTGTTTGAGGGAGGACTGAAATTAGATCGACAGGAGTTGGGTAAAGTTTCCGTTAGTTTACAGTTACTTGTGACACTGGGAACAATGATTACTCTGTTGGGGGGTAGTCTGGCCGCTCACTGGTTGGGTGAATTTCCTTGGAATATCGCTTTTCTCTATGCGTCTATTGTGGTTGTTACTGGTCCAACTGTAATTGGTCCATTAATTCAACAAATTAATGTAGATAGACAAGTAGCAACGCTGTTAGAAGGAGAGGGGATTATTATTGATCCCGTGGGTGCTATTCTAGCTTATGTAGTCCTAGACACAATTTTAAACGGTAATACAGACCCGATTAATGCCATTATTGGTTTGGTTCTACGTTTCGCTGTAGGTGCGAGTATAGGTGGTATTGGTGGCTACTTAATGAGTTGGATCTTCAAAGCTGCTAATTTTATCTCCTTTGAACTGAAAAATCTGGTTGTATTGGCAATATTATGGGTATTATTCACCCTAGCGCAAATCATCCGCAGCGAGTCGGGAATTATGACTACAGTGGTGGCTGGTGCGGTATTTGCTAACTCTTCAGTTCCCGAAGAACGTTTGTTGCGAAGCTTTAAAAATCAACTTACCATTCTCAGTGTTTCTGTTTTATTCATCCTCCTAGCGGCTGATTTATCTATTGCTAGTGTCTTAGCTTTAGGTTGGGGGAGTTTATGGACTGTTTTGGTGTTAATGTTTGTCGTGCGTCCCATTAATATCATTTTTTGTACTTGGAACAGTGACCTAAATTGGCGACAAAAACTATTTTTAAGTTGGGTTGCACCCAGAGGCATAGTTTCCGCTTCTGTGGCTTCTTTATTTGCCATTTTACTCACCCAACGCGGTATTAATGGTGGTGACTCAATTAAAGCTTTAGTGTTTTTAACAATTATGATGACGGTTTTTTGTCAGGGTTTAACCGCTGGCTGGTTAGTGAAATTGTTAAGAATTAGTTCTCAAGACGCAACTGGGGCTGTAATTGTGGGCTGTAATCCTTTGGGTTTATTAATTGCTCGCTTTTTTCAAGAACGGGGAGAAAGTGTGGTAATGATTGATACTGATCCAGAATGTTTAGCCCAAGCGGAAGCCCAAAATCTCCGGGTAATTGCTAGTAGTGCTTTGGACGGGGAAATCCTCGAAGAGGCCGGAATTGGTTCAATGGGTACTTTTTTGGCAATTACGAGTAATGGTGAGGTAAATTTTGTTTTAGCGCAACGGGCTGCTGAGGAATTTAATCCCCCCTGTGTTTTAGCTGCTTTTCCCCGTCACCCTCAAGGTTCTCCTGTGGTTAATAGTAAAGTTGATCAGGCTTTTGTTCCTGATTTAGCAATAAAAACTTGGAATGAATATTTAAGTAATGGACAAGTTAAGTTAGGTGCAACTACATTAAATGTAGCAGAATTTGCATCTCAACAAGAACATATTCAAGAAAAAATCCAGGAGGGAATTTTAATACCTCTTTTGTTAGAACGAGAACAACGTTTACAGGTAGTATCAGCGACTCAAGAATGGGAAATTGGCGATCGCATTATTTATCTATTATATGATTCCCGTCCTAATCTTTTAAAACTGCTCTCTGGTGCAAGTCAGTCTACACCTTTAACGGTGGAAACATTAGCAGAAGTTGAAGAAGTCAAGATCAAAAATACTAATGTTTAAAGATTTCTATAATTTACATATCCATTATCTCTAATATTTGTACAGACGTTCCATGGAACGTCTCTACATTTGATTTTTTTACTCCCATAATCTTCTTCCTGCTTTCCCTTGTAATCTTTCATGGGTATCTTTTAATAAGTTAGGAATATCTAAATTTTCTGGACATTTGGGTAAACAATCACCACATTCTGTACAACGGTTGGCTTTCATTCCTGGAAACCAATGACCGGCTTTTTCAAACATTCCATAACGATATTGTCCATAATCTGTCATATTGTAGGCTACGGCTAAATTTCTTAATCTTAAAACTTCGGGAATATGAATATTTTCTGGACAAGGTAAACAAGCATAACATTGACTGCATTTATCAGTTAATAAAACATGATTTTGCTGAGTTTCTAATCTTTCTAAAATAGCAATTTCCGCTTCTGTTAATTCATTTTCATGGGCAAAAATTTCTGGAGATATGACTAATTCTTCCGGTTTTGCAGGTCCTATACTCAAGGTAGTAATGCGTTTGTCATTGAGCAGAAAACGATAATTAAAATCTAAGGGTGTGAATGGATAACACAGTTCTTTTAATGTTGGGGGAGGACTATATAATTTTCCCCCTTTATCAGCGGGAGAAATAATAAAAATCCCCATATCTTTCTCTATTGCTAATTGAATTGCGGCGGTATTACGTTGAAAGAAATAGTAATAATGGAGATTGACAAATTCAAAAAAATCTGTATTTATAGCGGCTAAAATTACATCTAATGCACCGTGGGTAGAAAAACCAATATGTCTGACTCTACCATCATTTACAGCTTTTTGTACAGCCTGCATACAACCGTTTTTTGATTGTACCCATTCTAAATGTTGCCAAGTATTTAACCCATGAATTCCTAGACAATCTAAATAATCTAAATTTAACCGCTTTAAAGATTCATCAATATACTGACTCATGGTATCAGCATCTGCTGTAGGTGGAATTTTGGTAGTAATATAAAGTTGATGACGAGGTACTGATAAACCAGCCTTAATGGCTTTACCTAAATATACTTCGCTTTCACCATAACCTCTAGCTGTTTCTAGATGATTAATTCCTAAAGATAAAGCTTTTTCTAGAGTTTTATGGGCATTTTCGCTATCAGTTAAGTAGCGCATTGTTCCCAGGGAAAAAACAGAAAGATGTAAGTTAGTTTTACCGAAACGACGATATTGCATGACTCCAATTTATCCAATTAAGTAAATGATGGCTGAGTTGAGAAAACAATGAAGAAATCATAATTTTCTTACATTTTCTCAATTCTCAGCTTTGATAACTAAGGCAAAAATAAATAACTATTAAAAACTTATAAAAAGCTTTTTTTATCTGCTTTTTCAATTTTCAATTGTTAACTTTTTATTTCGAGAATCTGATCCTAACTTTCTCCATTACCAAACCTCTTAATTAAGTCCTCAGGACGGAGATTAGAAATAAATTCGCGGAAGGCCTCTTGTTCAGCTTCATCAGCATCACGATCTACGGGTATAGAAGCATCAGCGACTACTTCTTCCATCACCCAAATCGGGGTATTTGTACGGAGAGCAATGGCGATCGCATCACTAGGACGAGCATCAATTTCTTTTTTAACATCACCTTGTTGAAGAATTAACGCAGCATAAAAAGTATCTTTTTGCAAAGTATGAATAATAACCCGATCTAAGGTCATATTCCAAGCCTCCAGCATATTCACCATCAAATCATGGGTTAAAGGTCTAGGAGGCTTTTGATTTTCCATGGCCCCCATAATTGCTCTAGCTTGTTCTTGACCGATGTAAATGGGCAAAGCGCGACGATCTGAACCATCTTTCAGGAGTACAATCGGGCTACGGGTGATGGCATCTAATGCTATACCAGCGACTTTCATTTCTATCATTGGTTCAGCCTCTAAAATTCTTTAATCCCTTGGAACTATGTAGCAGACAATACACTCTTAAAAAAATTAAAAATTAAAAATTAATAATTCACAAAAAGCTGGTTTAGTCTGCTTTTTATAAATTTTTAATGGTTTGTTGGCTGTCGTTGTGATATGCTATCAATAGATTATAAATAAACCTATTTGATACCATATTAACAACTAATTTATTTATCCTTCATATTTTATCCTTCTTTAACCTTTAAATTCAAGTCAGCCCTGGGAGTGATGTTAATATGTTAATATTTATTTAGCAAAATTGGGAAATAAATTAAACCTACGGGCTTTAAATTTTTTCCGATAATTATGAGTTGATTTCCGCCAAAATTAGGCAATAAATAAAATTATTTTCGCAAAAGCTGTGTTTACAGGATTAATTCAAGGTTTAGGAACAATAAAACCCCTGACGGGAGATTTGTGGCAGATTAGTTATGTTGGTCATTCAGAGACAATCGTTCAGGACATGGCTGATGGTGATAGTATAGCTGTAGATGGAGTCTGTCTGACAGTTGAACAAGTATTAAAAAATGGATTTATTGCCACTGCTTCACCAGAAACCCTTAACCGCACAACACTAAGTCAAGAAGAAACTCAGCAAAGATATGTTAACTTAGAAACGTCTTTGCGAGTAGGGGGTAAAGTCGGTGGTCATTTTGTCATGGGTCATGTAGACGGAATTGGTCAGTTAATAACATCTAAACAAACTGCTAGTTCCTGGGAAATGACCTTTGTTGCCCCGGATGCGATCGCTCGCTATATTGTTCCTAAAGGTAGTATTGCTGTTAATGGTATCAGCCTAACGGTGGCTGAATATAAATCAGAATTATCTCAATTTACAGTTGCAGTTATACCCCTGACATACAGCGAAACTAATCTGAGTCATTTATTACCAGGAAGTTGGGTAAATTTAGAAGCAGATATCTTGGGTAAATACGTAGAAAAATTCCTCATTCCTGGAAATAATCACCATCAAGAAGGGGAGATTACAACTGCATTTTTAGCAGAAAATGGTTATTTGTAGGGGGAATTGCCAATTCCCCCGCACCTAATTAACGAGCTTGGGCGATGCGCTGCGATTGTATCAATTGATTCATTCCAGCCGCTAACTGTACACCTGGGTCAACAGCAACCCATCCATTTTGCGTAAGGTGACGGACTTCAAAGTGCAAGTGAGGACCAGTAGAATTACCAGTGTTACCAACTAGGCCAAGGACAGTTCCCGGTTCTACCCATTGACCGGGTTGAACCAAAATTTCTGACATATGACCGTAGAGAGTTTGTTGAGCCGAAGGGTGATTAATGATCACAGTTAAACCATAACCACTAACCCAGTTAGCAGTATCAACTTGACCTTTAGCTGCTGCTAAAATTGGTGTTCCCATGGGCGCACCTAAGTCTGTGCCAGTGTGAAAACGACTATCACCTGTGATAGGATGAACCCGCCAGCCAAACAAAGAAGTAATGGGGGCGGCCATAGCTAGAGGGAAGATCATACCCGCACCGCTACCACCACGATAGGCAATGGTATTAGTATAAGGAACTTCTGGTAATACTGATGCCAGGGAGAAGTTATAAGACACCATACTGGCACGAGGAGCAACATTGCCCTCCATCACTGGTACTGGTAAACTACCTATGGGCGGGGTGATAGGATTAGCACTTACGGTTGTAGTGCTAAATTCCCCAGGACGAGGGAGAAAGGGACGACGATGATAGGTTGCTTTGGTATAACTTGTATAATTGGAGGTATCAATTCTGTTTTTAACAGCCTTTGACTGCCAATTATTTCGAGTAAAACTAATTTTCTTGTCACTTTTAGGAACATTGTTATTTACCGTTATGGGTGACCAGGGTGACTTTTTGACAGGGAAAACCGTCGGTAATTTAGCAGTTGCACTTTTTTTCAACCAAGTCGGTGATGATCTTTGAGACGTAGCTACAGAGGGAGTTTGGGGAGTTTTAGCACAAGCACCCGCAGCTAAAATTGTTCGACAACTTCTAGAACGTTGTGTGACTATTACAGAACTTGGGGGTTGATAATTAACTGTTTCGGGATTTTTGTACTCAGTGGGATCAATATAATTACTGATCTTGTCATCTGGGTTACTCTCTGTATTTGTGATATTTTCAGAGATTTTGGCTGTTTGGGGGACTTCCGGGAGTTTTTTGACTAGGGAGTTAGCTTCCGGTTGTTGAGCATTTTCACCCCTAGATTTTGCCTCTCTAATCGCTTGTATAGCTCTATGTCCACTTTTACTACTTAACCTTATTTTCAGCCTAGTTTGGCGTTCAGAAAAATCTGTTGTTTGTTGTGCTGTTGGGGAAACAATAGTTTCTGGCTGGCCTGGTTGGGTTGCTGTTTTTGACTGGGAATTCTCAATATTTGGGGCAATGTTGTATATTGAACTTTCACTTGCAGCCACAAAACCGCTACCGATAAGACTAAAGCTAGTTAGTAGACAAAGGCTTCGTCTCGGTAGTTTAGAAGCAAAACCTTTACTCATCCCATTTAAGTAAAAATTTTTATGGGCAGATTTATGATGCTGCGTCATTTGTTCTCTTTTTTTGTGTGTAATAAACCTAAGAAAATGATGTCATTAAATGTTAGATGTGTACTATCCTGCCAGATAAAACCTAAGCTTGAGGATAACCTAAACTGATTGTACCTGGTTGGCAGCAAATTTCGGGTATTATTGGTGCTTTTGGATCATCATTTGTCATTTTTAACCGCAGATGACCCTCCGGGGTGACACCAACTACTGTACCTAAAAAATCATTGACGTAAACCTGATCACCCATATTTGTGAGGACATCAAGATAGTGAGGTAAGAGTGTACTTATTCCTTCTGCTTGTAAACACTCTATACCGGACTTAATTCCCAGTAAAACCTTTGAAGTTAGCATTTCTAGGTGATCTATCACCCGATAATTCTGGGAATTTTGCCATAATTTCAGATTAATTCCTGTGGACGGAACTTCATTTTCCCAATTAATACCAACACCAATAACGGCTTGAGTGATTTGTCCTTGATTAACTTTGGTTTCCGTCAAAATACCGCCTAATTTGCGACCATTTAATACTAAATCATTTGGCCATTTGATGCCAACGGGGAGACCACATTTTCTGAATTGTCCTGTAATTCCCCAAGCACTGGCTAAGGTCAGTTGATAACTATTGGTAGCTTCTAGTTGAGGATCTATTGATACCGAAAGATATAGACCACCCATAGGAGACTGCCATTGACGACCCCATTGGCCTCTACCAGCGGTTTGTTGAGTAGCAATAACTACACAGCCTGATTTTTCTCCTTGGTGAATGAGTTGCCACAGGGTTTGATTTGTGGAGGGTAATGTGTTAAAAATATGCAGGGAGAATGGTACGTCTTGATGCTTATATTCTGCTTTTAAGTTATTTACCAAAAGTTGGCGATTAAATTCCACTGCATTCTCCCATAATTGACTCGAAGATTTTTGCTTTTTGGTAAATCTGTTTTTGCCGTTGTTCAAGTTACCATGGAATTGGTTAAAAGTTGTTAATTTTCTGTTGAGGTTTGGTTAAAGATGCACACTTGGCATTGGCACAATTGGGAAGGTCTACCCTACCTAACTTGTAATCTCCTAAAACCCTGGCCTCATGGTTTCTTTACTCAACAGTTTTGGCCTCGTCTACCTCATGAGTTAACTCCGGCCTTACAACCAGGGGCTTTGGTGTATCGCTTAAAACAGGTACATGGTAATACTGTTTTGACTCCCCAGGAAGTTGATCATCATACTAACATCGCTAATGATGATTTGGCTTCAGCAGATGGTTTAATTAGTCATCAACCTTTACAAGCTGTCTGGGTTGCTTCTGCTGACTGTACACCTGTTTTGATTGGAGATGTCAAAACTGGACAAGTATCGGCTTTACACGCTGGTTGGCGCGGTACTGCGGCGAAAATTGTGCCGACAGCTATTAACAAAATGCAAGCCCATGGTAGTAATTTAGCAGATTTGCGTGTGGCTATGGGTCCGGCTATTGCAGGGGAGGTTTATCAAGTGGCGGTGGATGTGGCTGCAAAAATTGGCAGGACTATTATACCATATAACGAACCAGAAAAAATTATTGCTGCTTTACATGATTTACCAAATTCACCTTTACTCTGTGATACGGAACCAGAAAAAGTGCGTTTGGATGTGCGTCGGGTAAATGCTTTACAGTTGGAACAGTTGGGAGTTAGTTTAGAACACATTGCCATTGCACCCTATTGTACTTTCCAAACTCCAGAATATTTCTTCTCCTATCGTCGAGAACAGCAAAAAAAGGTGCAATGGTCAGGAATTGTCAGTTTAGATGATATTACCCAACCAAATGATCACTAAAGGTGTAACAATGGTTATTCATAGACGGAAAACTTGCTATTTCCAAAGTTGTTCTATATTGGTATAAACAAAACATAACGGGACACAATCATGACTAATACCCAAACTACTAGCGATATCCAAGCAAAAATCGAAGAAGAAGTTGAACAAGCTCGCGCTGTATGCGACATTTCAGGTAGTAATTCCGCTGCGTGTGCTGCTGCTTGGGACGCAGTGGAAGAGCTTCAAGCAGAAGCATCTCACAAAAAAAATCAAGAGAAGCCTAAAAACTCTCTACTATCATACTGTGATGATAATCCAGAGGCAGATGAGTGTCGTCTTTATGAAGACTAAAACAAGCATTTGTACGTCTTGATGAGGTAACAATTTACTGTCATGCTGAATAGGGGGAATAAACCCCCCGTTTTTCACTGTTGAAGTAACAAAACTTGTTTTTCTCAGCCATGGTTCAAGATCAGCTATGCTATCAAATATCCAGTTATAAATTTTTCTAGTTTTCTATTGACTTTATGACAGAAGTATGGTTTCGCCCCTATGTTTGGATGGACTATTGGCTAGAATTACTATTCGCACTAATTATTCCCATAATTCTCCTAATTTGGGCATTTGTGCAAAAATCTGAGGCCATGCAGCGTTTATTAATTATTTACTGGCGTGTAGCTAGTCTATTAGCTATTAGTATTTATTTAATGATTGGAGGTTTGGGAGTCGGTTTTATATCTGCTTTAATGGCACGAATCCTCATCCCTATTGCGCTATGGTTTTGGCTGGATATCAATGATGAAATTGAATATCATCCCCAAGGTCCATTAAAACTGGTTTTCACTTCTTGGCGTTGGGCAACAACGGTTTATTGTAGTTTAGGATCGTTAGCTCTTGTACCTTTTTTACGTTGTGCTTTTTCGGCTAATACGCTGAAAACTCCTTACTGTAGTGTTTGGTTGGAAGCACCATTAGTCTTTAAGGACTATTTCCATCATAAAAGTACACCTGCTTTTCTCGGTTTTCTCGGTATAGTGACTTTGGGATTTTACATAGTTTATTTAAGTTATTTTGTCGCTTTTAAACTCAGTAAATACGGACGTTCAACTATACATTAATTGTTGATGATGACAATTCTCCCCACGCGCTGATGTTAATATTATGAATATTCCTATTAGTAAAAGGCTGGAAAAATACACAGTTAAAAGACCGCAGGAGGTGCTGATTGTCACTGTGGAAATTGATGGTGAAACTGATACAATTGCCGTTTTTAAAGGCTTTTCTAGTTCTTTAATGCGTTCAACTGCTTTTGATCCTGATGTGCCGGTGTTATCTGAATCTGCTAAAATTATCACTATTGATAGAATAGCAAGTCCTTATAATCCTCAGTCACCCCGTTATCTTCAAAAGGATATTTCTTGGGAAAATATGCAGGTTTTATTGTCGGAAGTTGGTGTTTAAATTAGTCAAGGTTTTCTCAATTTTCAATTGTCACTATGTCCCGTTCTGGATACACTTTACCAGTTTTCGCTTGTGCTGCTGCTGTCGCGGCTTTACATTGGCTACGTTATCGTCAACATATAAACTCTGTCTCTATAGATTTGCTTGAACCTGCTCAAATGGGAGAAATAGCCATTGACCAAGTAGCAGGAATATCAGAAAATCAAGCTCTGGCTATGACTCGCAGTGATCCGGGTGATAATCTGGATTTGACTAAAAATACACCAGTTTGGGCTGTGGTAGAATGGTATGCAGGAGAGGGAGAATCGGTAATTATTCAGGGTGGAGAAGGTATTGGTAAAAAAATAAATGAGGATGGGAAGGCTGCAATTTATACCTATGCTCAACGACTAATTCAGGAAAATTTACGGAAATTATTGACAGAGACAGAAAAAATCAAGGTTACAATTATTTTACCAGAAGGGCGATCGCTGGCCATCCGTACTTCTAACTCGGCTTTTGGTGTTGTAGAGGGATTATCTTTACTGGGAACAACGGGTATTTCTCAACCTTTAAGCACACCGGATCAGTTGGCGGCTTTTCGTGCTAATTTGGAGGAAAAGGCTGGTAGATATACAAATTTGGTATTTTGTATTGGGGAAAATGGACTAGATTTAGCCCAGAAAATCGGTATAAATCCTGCACAGTTGGTAAAAACCGCCAATTGGTTGGGACCAATGTTGGTGGCTGCTGATGTCTTGGGTGTCAAAGAAATTTTATTATTTGGTTATCATGGTAAGTTGATGAAACTAGCGGGGGGAATTTTTCACACCCATCATCATTTGGCTGATGGTCGTCGGGAAATTTTAACCAGTCATTGTGCTATGCTGGGTTTAAATGCGACTGATATTCAAACCATTTTTCACAGTCCTACAGCTGAAGCAGCACTAAAACACCTGAAAAACCTTGATGTGAATACTGGTGGTAATTGGGTAAATCTAGTCTATGGTGCAATTGCTGAAAATATTGATACTCGTAGCCAGGAATATATCAATAGCCACAATGAACAGGGTAAAACTAGTATAGCCTGTGGTTGCGTCCTTTTTGACCGCGATCGCCAAATTTTTGTCAAAAGTAAAACTGGTTGTATCTTACTGGAAAAATTGTGCTAAACTAGCAAGAATTATCATCTTACCAATTTTAAGTGGACAAATAGTCACTCCAGAATTATCAAATTTATCAATTAATTTATCCGTCTTTGCGGTTAATGATAATTGCTATTGACTACTCTAATCTGGCGGTTTGGTCTTAAATTGGTATAAATAACTCAAATAAATATTTTTTTTAATACTAAATTTGAATTTGATTTCGATGATTAATTTAACAGTTAAGTAGGTTAGCGTGAAAAATTGTCGTTATGACAAGGGAACAGGGAACTCTTAACTGGGAACAGGTTTTGGGTAACTTTACTTTTCGTTACTTATGTCGGTTTTTTTCCGTTCACCTACTTATGACTATTAATCACAAAAATCATCAAAATCACAGACTGTGACTTTCTATCCTTCACGACACACCTTGGCTACCATGAATACAGCGGTGACTCTACCAACATTTGAAGTACCTCAAACACAACAAAATTTGGGGAACCTGAAACAACAAATAATTGTAATTTTAGACTTTGGTTCTCAGTATTCTGAATTAATTGCGCGTCGTATCCGCGAAACTCAAGTATATTCTGAAGTTCTTTCCTATCGTACTACAGCGGAACAGTTACGTCAACTCAACCCCAAAGGTATTATTCTTTCTGGTGGACCTAATTCTGTATATAGTGACTTTGCTCCCCATTGTGACTCAGAAATTTGGAAGTTGGGAATACCAGTTCTGGGAGTGTGTTATGGTATGCAATTGATGGTTAATCAATTGGGTGGAGAAGTTGTTAAAGCGGAACGAGGTGAATATGGCAAAGCATCTCTACATATAGATGACCCTACAGACTTATTAACTAATGTCGAAGAGGGTACAACTATGTGGATGAGCCATGGTGACTCAGTTATAAACGTACCTCCAGGCTTTGGACTGCTTGCTCATACCCATAATACACCTTGTGCAGCGATCGCTGATCACGACAAAAAACTTTATGGCGTACAATTTCACCCTGAAGTTGTCCACTCTCAAGGTGGTTTAGTTTTAATTCGTAATTTTGTTTATCATATCTGCAAATGTGAACCTACATGGACAACAGCGGCTTTCGTTGAAGAAGCTATTGAAGAAATTCGCACCAAGGTAGAGGATAAACGGGTATTATTAGCATTGTCCGGTGGGGTAGATTCTTCTACTTTGGCCTTTCTTATGTACAAAGCTATTGGTGAGCAGTTAACCTGTGTATTTATTGACCAGGGTTTTATGCGGAAATTAGAGCCAGAAAGGTTAGTAAAGTTATTTAAAGAACAATTCCATATTCCTGTAGAATATGTCAATGCCCGTGAGCGATTTATCTCAGCTATAGCTGGAGTAACAGACCCAGAGGAAAAACGTCGGCGCATTGGACATGAATTTATCAGTGTTTTTGAGGAAACATCCAAGAATCTTGGACACTTCGACTACTTGGCTCAAGGAACACTCTATCCAGATGTAATTGAGTCCGCTGATACTAATATTGACCCCAAAACTGGGGAACGGGTAGCAGTGAAAATTAAAAGTCATCACAATGTGGGAGGTTTACCAAAGGACTTGAGATTTAAACTGGTAGAACCCCTGCGAAAACTATTTAAAGACGAAGTTCGTAAGGTTGGTCGTTCTATTGGTTTACCAGAAGAAATTGTCCAACGTCAACCTTTTCCAGGACCGGGTTTAGCAATTCGCATTTTAGGGGAGGTGACTGCTGAACGCTTAAATATTTTGCGAGATGCTGATTTAATTGTCCGTCAAGAAATTAACCAACGCGGCTTGTATAATCAGGTTTGGCAAGCTTTTGCAGTCCTTTTACCCATTCGCAGCGTTGGTGTTATGGGTGATAAACGTACCTATGCCCATCCTATTGTTTTGCGGATTGTTACCAGCGAAGATGGGATGACCGCAGACTGGGCGCGGATTCCTTATGACGTGCTAGAAGCAATTTCTAATCGCATTGTCAATGAAGTGAAAGGGGTTAATCGTGTGGTATATGATATCACCTCTAAACCACCAGGAACTATTGAGTGGGAATAGGGAATAGGTAATTGGTAATTAATAGCTATTAGTTGCCTTTTACCTATCATTATCGCTAAAATTAAGAATTATGACGTTTTGTTGAGAATATTATGGCTGCAAAAGTAGAAATTTATACTTGGTCAACTTGCCCCTTTTGTCTCCGTGCTAAAAGTCTACTGAACAAAAAAGGTGTTAATTTTACTGAATATAGCATTGACGGAGATGAGGACGCAAGAGCGAAAATGTCACAGCGAGCCAATGGTAGACGTTCTCTTCCCCAAATTTTTATTAATGATCATCACATAGGTGGTTGTGATGATATACACGGTTTAGAACGTCAAGGTAAATTAGATGAGATGTTAGCATCTTAATTAATCTTAAAAGATTAGGTATCAGATCCCCAATTTTCTGCTCATTTTTCTTTCACATAACTTAATAATTTCAGAATTGGGGGTCTTGAGTATTCTTTAATGTTAAAATTCATGGATAACAGAGGTATAAAGGGTGAAACTGGCTTTTATTATTGATCCTATACATAAACTAGATCCATGTCATGATACCAGTGTGGCACTGATGGAAGCTGGGCAAATTTTGGGACATGAAATATGGATAACTCAAGCAAATTTACTGAGTGTAATTGATGGCAAAGCTTGGGCTGTATCGCAACAAGTAGAGCTTGTTCCTGTAAAGTTGGTGGAGAGACGTTGGTTAGCGGTTGATAATTGGTTTAAATTAAGTCCTAGTGTTTTTATTCCTTTAGAAGAAATGGATGCCGTGTTTATGCGGACAGATCCACCAATAAATGACGCTTATCTTTATGCTACTTATATTTTGGACTATATTGACCAAAATAAAACTCTAGTCATTAATAACCCTGCTGGTATTCGTAGTGCGAATGAAAAAATGTACGCGCTTCAGTTTCAAGAATGTGTTCCCGAAACCATTGTTAGTGCTGATAAACAGGTTATCCGCGAGTTTGTGGTAGCCAAAGCAGCGACAATTCTCAAACCACTGGGAAATAAAGCTGGAGAAGGAATTTTATTTTTACAAGCAAGCGATCGCAATTTTAATTCTATTGTTGAACTTAGCACAGTTCATGGTCAAATTCCCGTCATGGTACAAAATTATTTACCTCAAGCCAAGGAGGGAGATAAACGGATTATATTACTTAATGGTCAAGCTATAGGTGCGCTTAATCGTATTGCCAGTGGTAGTGATTTTCGCAATAATATGGCAACAGGTGGTACTGTCGCAGAAACTAATATTACTCCAAGAGAAGAGGAAATTTGCACTCATTTAGCCGCAAAACTCCGTCAAGATGGGTTAATTTTCGTTGGTATTGATGTCATTGGTGGCTACCTTACGGAAGTTAATGTGACAAGTCCTACCGGAGTCCGGGAAATTGACCGACTTAATGGTACTAATCTTGGTTATCAAGTAATTGAATGGGTAGAAGCGAATATTCATTTGAGGGGAAAATGAGGAATAATTTGATCAATTTCCTGCATTATTCGGAAAGTTTCTGTTAAAGAAATGACAATTTTTTGATAATGAATAATATCCTGATTTGATAATTCTCGTTTAGCGTTTTTTCTATCTTTTAACCATTTATCTAATACTTGATATCCTCCGATTTTAAATTCCCAGATATGTGGAGGAATATTGGTAAAATAACTCTGTTTATTAATATAAACTCTTTCTAATTCTGCATTCTAAGTAACTTCATTAACTTGATTATCTCCTATTTGTTGATAAGTTGTCATTAAATTATTGAGTGTATGATATTTCATTAAATGTAAATTAACTAATTGTTCTCCTTTAAGTAGGTTGGCGTTAAAAATTGTCGTTATGACAAGGGAACAGGGAACTCTTAACTGGGAACTCTTAACAGGGAACAGGTTTTCGGCAACTTTACTTTTTGTTACATATTTCGGTTTTTTTCCGTTCACCTACTTAATAGCTAATTCGTTAAATAGGTTTTCGTTACTGGTTAAAGGAAGACGAGGAAAATCTATTTTTAAAAACTCAGCGTATCTAGTGCGGTATATAGGACTGTGAAATATAGCATAAGCATAGTAAAAAATTTGTTCTGAGTCCATCGAAATTTGCTAAATATATTGATTCTGAAGCTAATTTTTTTAAAACAGGACTTACGCAAAAAAGACCGAAAGTAGGGGTAATTCATGAATTACCCCTACGCAAGAATAAGGCGTTCAGCTACGTCTTGCGTAAGTCCTTTAACTTTAAATTCCTATTTAATAATACCAGCATATTTATTCACAAAATCATAAAATCGTGTATAATAAATGGTATTTATTGCAAAATATGTTTTTTACCGTCAGGGGACTTATGAAACTTAAACCAATTTCACAAATACTCTTAGGACTTACCATCACTCCTATCATAGCCTTAGCTGTACATCAACCCAGCTACGCACGCGAAAGATACAAGTGTGATGATAAACTGCAAAACCCTATCACTTATGCTAAAACCAGTCGCGGCTGGCAACCTATGTTACTCTGGGAAAGTAACTATTTTAAAACTTCTAAACAAGAACGCTGTCGCATTGTTAGCAAGAGATTACAGGCATACGATGATAATAGAATGCTTTATCTCAGAACAGGAAAATTTAACGGACTTCCTGTAATATGTACCGCTAGTAAAAAAGGTGGTAACTGCTTACAAGAAGATGTTGTTATTACACTCAAACCAGAACGCAATACAAGAGATATTGATGTAGCTACTAAAGTTTTGACACAAATTCAATATTTCAGAAAAGGTGCATTTAATTCCAAACCTATTTATTTGAGTGAAAGCAAGTCCTCATTTTATGAAGATGGTGATTTGTATATTGATCTGAATAAAATTTTAGAGGAAGAATAACATAGTAGTTCATGAACATGAAAACTCTCAATGATTTGTAAATGTCTAGTAACTGGACTTCATTCTGCACTGTTATTAATCACCTGTTTGGGAGGAATAGCTATTTCCCTCCCAGCACATTCTCCTGTTTTTCCATCATCATTTGTCAATAATTTGGTAATTAAAAATAATCAGAAAATAGCAAATTCAATCACTGTAAAAATTCTTTCTCAAGAGTTTATAGGAACAGGAATTATTATCAATAAACAAGTTAATCAAGAAAATCAAACTTATACTATTATCACCAATAATCATGTATTAATGGCTGCTGATAAACCAGTTTATCAAATTCAAACACCAGATGGTAAAATTTATCTAGCTAAAATTATTCAAACTGTAAAAGGTGAAAATGATTTAGGGATATTACAATTTACATCAAATCAAAATTATCAAGTTACCAAAATAGGTAATCCATTAACAGTAGGAGAAAAAGTATTTGCTAATGGTTTTACTAACGAACAAACCACTAGTGAAACATCTTCAGAAAATATCCCAGAAAAGAAAATATTTACTCAAGGTTATATTACTTTAATATTAGATAAACCCTTAGAAGGAGGCTATCAAATCGGTTATACTAATGATGTTTATAAAGGTATGAGTGGGGGACCATTATTAAATATCCAAGGGAAATTAGTGGGAATTAATGGTGTACATAAAAATCCTTTGTGGGAAGTGACAGAATTATACGCTGATGGTTCACAACCTTGTCAAGCTATACAGGATATTATACCTCGTAATAGTTGGGCGATACCAATTAAAACAGTTGAGAAGATAATACCTGAATTAGTCCAAATTCCTGCGTTTAATCCCGTAAATAAACCATTACCACCAAAGGAAAGAAATAATAGTACAATATTACAAATGCAACAACAAGCAGAAAATGTGAAAAAGTGTATTTTACCAAAAAAAGATCACCAGGAAATAAAAAAATGATATTTCTTGATTGTAGGTTGGCTAACAGACCCACCTGGAACTTAAGTTCCAGGCTAATAGCTAAAGTTTACTAAAGTAAACTAAATAATTTAAAAAATTTTCTGGTTATTTTAGTCATCTTCAGATGACTTTTGCTATGAGACTGGGAATTCATTCCCAGTTGGGCTATGGATTTTACGTTAAATTGACACTTGTGTAGAGGAACAAAACCCAACCTCTTAAATTTACTAATAACAGGAAAT
>JBJUHT010000125.1:0-4186 GCA_046070105.1 Dolichospermum sp. | reverse complement strand
TATGGCGGGCTGGTACGGTACAGCGATGTTGTGTTATGTGACACCTAAAGAACATTTAGGTTTACCTGATGCTGAAGACGTGCGTAATGGCTTAATTGCGTATAAAATTGCGGCTCATGCTGCGGATATTGCGAGACATCGCCCTGGTGCGAGAGATAGGGATGATGAACTTTCTAAAGCTCGCTATAATTTCGACTGGAATCGTCAATTTGAGTTGTCTTTAGACCCGGAAAGAGCGAAGGAATACCACGATGAAACTTTACCCGCAGATATCTATAAAACGGCTGAATTTTGTTCCATGTGTGGACCTAAATTCTGTCCAATGCAGACTAAGGTTGATGCTGATGCTTTGACTGAGTTGGAGAAGTTTTTGGCGAAAGAACCTGTAGCGCAACGTTAAAATTAGAGAATTTGTTAGAAATTTTAGCGGACTGGCGCAAGAATTTAGAATTGAGAGATAATTTAAGTAGAGAAGAGGAGGAAGTAATTATGAACTTATCACCGGCTTATTTACAACAGATAGAAGATTGGAAGCAAGAAGGAAAGCAAGAAGGAAAAGAGGAAGAACGATTTTCTTTGATAACTTCTCTTCTGGAAGGGCGTTTTGGTAGTTTAGATGCTGAGTTATCTAGTTTGGTGGAAAAGATTGCTAATATTCCTATTTCTGAACGCACTCAGTTACTTCTTTCTTTGGGTAATTTATCCCGTGAGGAGTTGTTGCAAAGATTGAGTAATGAGGAAGTTTAGGGTATAATACTTTTTGTTTAGCAGTTTGATGAGATTCCCCAAACTGCTAATTTTTGTTTGATACTGATGCTTTGATTAATTTAAAGAATTGTGTTATGGGGAACTTAGTTGTATGACATTTGATCTTGCCCTATTCAGTTCAAAATTGAAAAAATACAGAGCGCAGTTTGAAAATTCACTGGATGAAATTTCAGTATCAACTGGTATTTCAATACAATCTTTAACTGCTCTTGAAAATGGAGAGAAAAAACCAACAGGTGACGAGGTTTTGATATTGGCAGATTATTATAAATGTGATTACCAGTTCTTTATATCAAATGAAAAACTAGCACCTTTTGAGCAAACTGAAATTTTATTTAGAAAGCATGGTGATGACTTTTCAAAAGAAGACCGTTGGGCTGTTCAAGAGTTTCTTTTTCTGTGCGAGTGTGAAGATTTTTTGTTAAGTCTAATTTCCAGAAAAGACTACAAACCATTTAGCTTTACCACAGTAGGAAATTACTTCAAGAGTCATGGGGAAGAAGCAGCAAAAAAACTCCGACAGCATTTAGGATATTCTTGGAATCAAGTAAATAGTAATATTTATGATGATTTTCGCCGTTTAGGATTTCATATTTTCCGCCGTGAATTAGGCAACTCAAATATCTCTGGTTTATATATTAAACATCCTGTAGCTGGTAAGTGTGTACTAGTTAATTACAGTGAAGATGTTTATAGACAAAGATTTACGGCAGCACATGAATCTGCTCATGCAATTTTAGACGGAGAAGAAGATTTTGTTCTTTCCCTTGTGTCAGACAAAAAAAATCTTGTTGAAGTCAGAGCAAATACATTTGCATCTCGTTATCTGATGCCTCCAGAGTTCCTCAGCAATATTCCAGATTCTAGAAATTGGAATTATGATAAGGCTATTGACTGGGCAAGCAAATTAAATGTTAGCACAGAAGCCTTAGCTTATGCCTTAAAGAGTGCTAATTTGATATCTGATGAAACACAAGTAAAATCAGTTAAAGTACCATCATATATGAAAGTTGATCCAGAACTACCCGAAGATTTATCAACAGGATCTAGACAGCGTAAAGAGGAATTACTAAAAAGAGGCCTGTCAACTTTTTACGTAGGACTATGCTTTGATGCTTATTATCAAAATTTCATCTCAGCAGGTAGATTAGCAGAAATGCTTTTAGTTGATAATTCTGAATTACAAAATCTTGCAAATATTTACGGACAAACTTTAAGATATGGCGATTAATCCATCTGTATTTCATAAACTAAATGTTGTTGATTCATGTGCTATTGATAATATTTTTTCATCTTCACTTCTTTACGTAGCTGCTCAATCAGCAGGATGCCATTTCTGTTGTACTAGCTTCGTATATTATGAGTGTTTGGATAAACCGAGAACAAAGTATACACCGGAAAGTATTGAACTACAAAATATTATCCGAAAAGCAATTGAAGAAGGAAAAATCAAAAGCTATAATTTAGATATTGAAGATCTACAAGAAGTCTCAATTCTTCAAAAGCGTAAAAATTTAGGAAAGGGAGAATTAACCTCTATTGCATTTGCTAAGAAAACTCATCAAGCTTTTTTGACAGATGAAATAAAAGCTAGAAATCTTGCTGTGGAAGTTATACCTCCTAAGCTTGTGCAAACTACACCCCACTTGCTTGGCTGGTTAGTCTTTATAAGTTTTTTGAGTGATTCTGATTTAGAACCAATTATTAATGATCATAAAAAATATAAGCGTCCTTTAGCACAATACTTTACTGAAATGTATTATAGAGCTTTAGATTACAGGTCAAAAACGTATTTAAATATAGAAAAAGAAAATGATACTAAATAAGTAACCTGAAAAATTAGTTTTTGTGCGATCGCTTGTAGGATAATTTTGGGGAGTGCGATCGCTTTACTGAAAGTATCCCTTTGAGATAAAATAGAATCAAGTATTATTAAAATAACCTCTATGTCCTTACAAGAATTGAAAGAACAAGCCTTTCAACTACCTGAGAGCGATCGCTTAGAACTCGTCCGTGCAATCATCGAATCATTACAAAATCAACCCAGTCAAAAATCTGAACGAACTCGCATTATCAAACAAATGAAAGGTTTATTAAAAACCAATCAACCAGCACCAACCGATGAAAATAAAACAATAGTTTACCATAATGGCGATCGCAAAGCGCAACCTAGTAGCTGACCAAAGGTATCGCTGTGAGATAAAATAGAATCATCCCTATTCTTCCTATCAAAATGAGAGACAGATGACTTATTTAGAACTACATCAAAAAATTGAACAACAGATATCCCAACTACCACCAGAACAGCTTTCCTTAGTTAGTGATTTTCTCGACTCTATTCAGGAAAAAAGCACCATAAATCAACGCCCATTACGTCGTATTTCCCCCATCAAGCGAGGTAAAAAAGCAGGTGATTTACTACATTATGCTGGAACTTGGCATGGTGATGATCTTGAAGATTGTCTGCGTTTAGTTGAAGAAACCCGTTCCCAAACGCAGTTTTAATTTCTGTTACTATGTCTTATTTGCTCGATACTAATCACTGTAGCTACATTATTAATGGTAATCCTCAAGTTACGGATACCTTAAAATCTTACTCATCTGTTATCATTGGCGTTAGCATTATCACTTATGCAGAACTACTATATATGACAGAAAAATCATCACTAAAATCTCAAAATTTAGGAGCAGTTCAAGTTTTTTTGTCTGACGTTGATTTGTATTTTATTGATGAAGAAACTGCCATTATTTACAGTCGTCTAAAATCATCAGTTTTTAATTATTTTGCTCCCAAAGACAAAAGCAAACGTCGTAATTTCAGCATTGAAAACTTGGGCTTTAGTGACCATGATCTTTGGACAGCAGCGACAGCTATTTAACACAATCTCACTCTCGTTTCTGCTGATAGCGATTTTCAACGTATTCATCAAGTACAGCCTTTTTCCCTGGAATCATGGGTATAGATTCACTCCAAATTTTCATACTGTCAACCGCACAAATTCAGTCCGTCGTGCAGCAAACACAAGACAAGCTTGGATATCTTCTGGTTCTAAATCAGGAAAGTCTTCTAAAATTTCGCTAACTGTGACATTTTCTGCTAACATTTCTAAGATGTCGCTAACTCTAATTCTCATTCCGCGAATGCAAGGACTACCCCCACATTGACCAGGTATTTGTGTAATACAAGTTAATAATTCGTTCATTGAGTTAATTAGTGATTTTCATAAAGAATATTGTACCATTATTTTTAATAAAATAAAATGACTCGACAATCCCATGATCAATTCGCTAAAGAATATCTAGAGGAATTATTAACACCTCTAGGAACAATTAAAAAAAGCGAAAAGGTTAAAAGTGAAGTTCAAGAAATTGATGTTTGGTTTGAACCCTTTTCTGATCAAAATCAGGAAAATCTACC
>JBJUHT010000124.1:0-15928 GCA_046070105.1 Dolichospermum sp. | reverse complement strand
GAACCTTTTGACCATCAATATTTTGGGTTGTTTTTGATATTAATTAATCAAAAGTTAGGAAAAAACCGTTGTATTGTATGGTGGAAAAGGGTTTTGGAAAAATGATTTTACAATTTACCTCCGAGAATGAAAACGCCCTGCACTGACCCCTGACCACTGACCACTGACCACTGACCACTGACCCATGACTATGTTGGGGTTTTTTGCAATTCTGGTCTTTCTTCTGCCAAAATCGCATTTTCTACCGGACAAACTTGGAGACAGATGCCACAATCAATACAAGTAGCAAAATCAATCCAGTACCAATCTGTGCCTTTGACGTTTTTCCCTGGACCTTCATGAATACAAGCTACTGGACAAGCAATTACGCAGTCAGCAACACCTTCACAAACGTCTGTAACAATACTATGTGGCATTTTTCCGATTCCTCCTCTTTTTGATCCGTTGTTCTTAACTACGATCTTGCTTCAATGGTATGAGAACCATCAGCTTTAATCCAAGCAATTTTGGTAATGGAGCGATCGCTTGCATATTGACGAATCGCGCTTACATCTTTTCCGCCCAAATCTATTTCTACTCTCACTAAATCAATAGTGTTACGCAATTTTTCCGCATAATCAAAAGCCGCAGCTTCAGCGCCGGGAGTTTCTGGAACTACCAACCAATGACTAGCGGGGATATTCGGGGGTAATTGCTGATTAAATGAGAGAATTTGGTATAAATCATCAATACTCAGTTCAAAGCCGATACCGGGAATACTTTCACTCTGGGGATGATATAAACCTAGTAATTGGTCATAGCGTCCACCTCTTCCTAAAACTTGTGCTTGATAATTTGTATCACTCACTACTTCAAATACAATACCTGTGTAGTAGTCAATGGTTTGAATTAGGCTCAAATCAAGGATGAACGGGAATTTACCCTCCAGTAATTCTACCAGAGATTTGAGATTATTTATTGCTTCCTGCTGGTCTGGTTCAAGATGTAAACTGCTGACTTTTTCTAAGACTTCTTGACTATCTCCCCGCAAATCCAACATGATTTTAGCCCGCTGGTGTAGTTCTTTACTTAAATTTAAAGTATCAAGAGTTACATAATCTAAATAAGCGATCGCAGTACGGACTTGATTTCTAACTTCCGGGGGAAAAGCATTCAACAGCGAGCGAGTAATTCCCGCTTCCCCTAGAATTAAGCGCCACCCTTGTAAATCCAATGCGGTGAAACAATCAGCTACTAACAGCAATACTTCCGCATTAGCCAATAGTCCTTCCGCTCCCAGTAACTCCACCCCAGCTTGATAATACTCTTGTTGACGATTATGGCGGCCTTCCCAATTGCGACGAAACACATTAGCATTGTAATAGAGTCGCTGGGGATAGGTCGTATTTGTCATGCGAGTTACCACTGTCCGGGCGATAGAAGCCGTCAATTCTGGACGCAATCCCAATTCTTCATTTTGACCATTTTGGAGTTGAATCACCATCTGACGCTGAATTGCTTCACCAGCCATTAATGTATCCATTCTTTCCAATGTTGAGGTGATAATCCTGTGATATCCCCAACGCTGAAATACTTGTTCTAATCTATCTTCAATCCAGCGTTTTTGTGCTACATCTAAAGGTAATAGATCTCTAGCTCCCGCTGCTGGTTGATACACCATTATTTTTTCTTCCCACCAAAAAAACCGCCATTTCCAGACTTACCTGGTTGCTTCTCTTCATTTTTAGAAGAGGAAGTCCCTTGAGAACCACTGTTGGTAATTCCTAAAGCCTTATCTACCTTGGGTTTCCATTCCAAAGCGACGTTATCCTTGGGATTTAACTTCAGAGCGTTATCAAAGTGAATTTTTGCCATTTTCAGTTGATTTTGCCTTAAATATACCATTGCCATTAAGCTATGGCAATGACTATTTCTTGGCTCTAATTTTAAAGCATCCTGTAATTCTACTGTAGCTTGGGACAATTGGTCTGTTTCTAGTAAATTTTGAGCGCGACGTAGGTATTTTTCTATTAACGATTCCTCTTTTAATGGTAGAGTTGGGGTTGACGGTAATTTTTGACCAGGATTATGAGGCTGATTAGATGGAGGTTTAGTTATTTTCCGTCCCGTCCGCATCAGGTAAACTAGATTTAACTCACTAATTTCACCGATAATTTTGTGTGCTTGTTGTAAATCATTAAATTGAGTTTCAGCAATTTGGGCGATCGCTTTTTGATATGACACACTGATATTAGCAGCGACTAACAATTCTTTGGCTAATTGCGTCTCAACATTGATTGATGTTCCTTCCTGAGCCAATCTCTTACCCATTTGTGACAAAATTAATAGATATTCACGACGTTTTTTATCTCCAGACAATTGCTGATAAGCTGGGTTAACTAGTTTTGATAACAAACTGTTAGCCATCTGTTTTTCTAAGTAATCTAAAAAATTAGAACTATCTGGGTGCAATATTCGCACAATTTGCAAATAACGCTGACGAATTTCTTTAACTTCTGCATCAATTGTTACACATAGAACAGCGTGATAATCTACGAAATCATCCCTGAATAATCCAGAATTTATTTTTAAAGACATTGCTATAGGTACTGTACTGACGCATATTTTTCTAGTTTACAACGAATCATGAGAAGTTTCAAATCTAGTCATCACCAAAAATTTGAACCAGAGAAACTGTGGTGCGGACACATATTCAATCAACCCCACCCCCAACCCCCTCTAATATCAAAAGTTTATCCTTTTCTTCCCCCCGCAGCGGGGGGATTGAGGGGGTGCGAGGAGGGGGCTAGGATTTACTTTGTTTAAGTGGATAATGCCATGTTGATAGGAAATCATAGCAGAAATTTTTTATTTGGTGAACATAATTTAGTCAAATTGGCGTGTATTTTTCGGCAATATTTAGTTCTAAATTTGGTAATTAAGTTTGCAGAAAATGAGAATGAATTATCTAATCAGTCCTCGATATTCTATTAACAAGCGAGGGGGAAAACGGCAACAGAGCAGTAAACAACCCCCAGCGATAATTCAAATCAAGGAGAATTTAGTCATGTCTACTTTATTTACCGCAGTATCTGTTGAACAACAAGAAATCGTAGCCGGTGGTTATGATATCCCTAGTATTGATGGTGCAGCAGCAGTCTTTTTCAGTGACTATTACGGGGAATCTACTAAACAATATGGTGGTACTTATGCAGGATATAATGGTGCTGGTTCTTATGGTTGGCAAAATATTGGGAAATACGACAGTTCTTCTTTGGCCGCCTTCGTAAATGGAACTGTAAACTAACAAAAGTAGTAAGTGAGAATAAAAACATAAGATCATCAAACAGTATTAGATGATCATCACGGTTTTACTCATAGCACTTCTATTGACAGCGTAGATGAAGATTTATGTATCATTGTTTGTGATACATAAATCTTATTTTTGAGAAGCAAGAGGTTTTACCATGTCTGACCATATAGAAAAAGAAAACTCCGACCTGTTCATAAATTTATCAGAAAAAGAACAAGAGTCTATATCTGGAGGTAGGTCATCATCTTTTCCTTTAGAAATGTTTGATATATTCTACCAAACTACGGATATATACTCTAAAGCAAATAATGAAATGAATATTTCTCAAGGAAACTTGAGCATATCTTCAAAAAATCAAGCTGAATATCAATTTTCTCAAACAACCTTTATTTTATCTTCATTATTTGGTAGAGGTAGTAGCCGTCGTCGCAATAGGAGAAAAAGAGGTAATAGCTTCTTAGCGAGTATATTTAATCTTTTTTAGTACAAAAATAAAACCAGGATCATATTAGATTTACCAGTGTTTACTACCAATTCAATAGAAATAAAAATAATATATTTTGATTCTTTTCTATGGTTATTTATTTATGAAACTCCAATTTGTTAAACAACATAGTGAAGAAGATTGTGGAGCAGCTTGTTTAGCTACAATATCCAAATATTATGGTCGCAATTTTACCCTCAGCCGCATTCGGGAAGTTGTTGGAACTGGACAATTTGGAACTACTTTATTAGGGTTAAGACGAGGAGCAGAAAGCCTGGGTTTTAAAGTTAATCCAGTCAAAACATCGTCGGAAATAATTGAGCGAATGAATGAAGCTCCCTTACCAGCAATTATTCACTGGAAAGGAAATCATTGGGTTGTTTTATACGGTAAAAAAGGCAAAAATTTCGTCATTGCAGATCCGGGAGTTGGGATTCGTCATCTTTCTAAAAAAGATTTAATTGATGGTTGGAAAGATTGGTTAATTCTCTTACTAG
The DNA here is from genome assembly GCA_046070105.1 of Dolichospermum sp. Lineage (GTDB taxonomy): Bacteria > Cyanobacteriota > Cyanobacteriia > Cyanobacteriales > Nostocaceae > Dolichospermum. The sequence goes on along the minus strand of JBJUHT010000124.1, from coordinate 11,655 downwards.
AACCAGATCCTATTCGCTTTTTTGAACAAGAAAGTGATAAAACTGGTGGCTTTTGGCGTTTCTTTCGACGAGTTTGGATTTATCGGGCTATTTTAGTCCAAGTTCTACCTTTAAATTTGATCTTGGGTTTGTTATCTTTAGCTTCTCCTTTTTTATTACAAATTCTCACTGATGATGTGTTAGTTAGAGGTGACACAAAATTACTAACTACTGTAGCAATTTCTGTAGTAGTTATGAATTTTGTTTCTAATAGCCTTTCTTTTGTCCAATCTAACCTAATTGCTAACTTTGCTCAACGCTTACAATTAGGACTAGTTTTAGATTTTGGTAGACAAATTTTGCGTTTACCTTTAAGTTATTATGAAGCTCGACGCAGTGGTGAAATAGTTAGTAGGTTACAAGATATTGAACAAATTAATCAATTAGTGGCTCAATTGGTTGTTACCTTACCTAGCCGATTTTTTATCGCGTTAATTTCTCTAAGTTTCATGATATTTTATAGTTGGAAATTAACAGGAATAGCATTATTAATATCTGTAATAATGACATTATCAACTATTATTTTTCAGCCAACTTTACAACACAAAACTCGTGAACTTTTAGTTCAAGAAGCGGAAACCCAAGGGGTTTTAGTCGAAACTTTTAAAGGAGCATTAACTCTCAAAACAACTACCTCAGCACCCCAATTTTTAGATGAATTAGAAAGCCGTTTTATTCGTTTAGCTAATCTCATGTTTCGCACTATCCAAATTGGCATCATTAATAATACTTTTTCTGGTTTTATTTCTGCTATTGGTGGTGTTATTTTACTTTGGTTTGGTGGTTATTTAGTAATTAATCCCGCTGAAAATCTCAGCATTGGTAAATTACTAGCATTTAACTCTATGAATGGGAATTTTTTGGGTTTAATTGGTACAGTTATTGGCTTTGTTGAAGAATTTACCCGTGCGAAAACTGCAACCCAACGTTTAACAGAAGTTATTGATGCTACTCCAGAAAATGAAGATTATGGTAAAAAACCTATTGCTAAAATTTCTGAAAATGCCGATATTTTTTGTCAAGATTTGAAGTTTCACTATGCAGGAAGAATTGACTTTTTAGAAGGCTTTTCTTTAACAATTCCTGGTGGTCAAGTTGTGGCTTTAATTGGTAAATCTGGATGCGGGAAAAGTACCCTAGCTAAATTAATAGCTGGGTTATATCCTCTGCAATCTGGTAATATCCAAATTGGCATTTATAACCTTCAAGACCTTTCTTTAGAATGTCTACGTCAACAGGTAGTTCTTGTTCCCCAGGATGCTCATTTTTGGAGTCGTTCTATTATCGAGAATTTTCGATTAGGAGCGCCTCATGTTAGCTTTGAGCAGATTGTTCAAGCTTGTAAAATTTCTGGTGCTGATGAATTTATCAATAAGTTACCGGAAACATATCAAACTATTTTAGGAGAATTTGGTGCTAATATTTCTGGTGGACAAAGACAAAGATTAGCCATAGCTAGAGCTATTGTTACAGACCCACCAATTTTGATTTTAGATGAATCTACTGGTGGACTTGATCCAGTTAGTGAAACCCAAGTTTTAGACCAATTATTTAAACATCGTCGAGGGAAAACAACAATTTTGATTACTCACAGACCTAAGGTAATTAATCGGGCTGACTGGATTGTTTTGATAGATCAAGGTAAGTTGAAATTAGAAGGTTCTTTAAAGGATTTACACACTAAATCAGGAGATCATTTAGATTTTCTAATTCCTTAATTACTTTTGTATTTACCCCCTTTAGTCCCTCCTTATAAATAGGGGAAACTATCTAGATAGGTATCCTACATTCATCATTTAAGTAATTATGCTTTACACTCATGATCAAGAATTTAATTCTGTAATTGGCAATGATAATTCACTTCCACCTATAAGTATTTGGACATCTTTAGCAGGTGTATTTCTAATTGGGACTGTGATGACTAGTATTTATTTATCTTCATGGGTGAAATATAATGTTACGGTAAAGGCTAATGCTATTGTTCGTCCCATAGGTGAAACTCGTGTCGTCCAATCAAAGGTAGAAGGGGTTATTAAAACTATCTTAGTTAAGGAAAATCAAGTTATTAAAAAAGGAGAAGTAATAGCTGTTTTAGATACTGAACAATTGCTGATTAAAAAGAGTCAATTAGAAGAAAACATCAATCAAAATAAATTACAAGTTTTACAAATTTATGATCAGAATCGAACCTTAAATAATCAAATAATGGCTGAAAAAATAGTTATCAAAAGGGTTGTTAATTCTGCCAAAGAAGATTTCCTAAAAAATCAAAGAGAATATAAAGAGCGAAAGGTTAATACCGAAGGTGAATTAATTACAGCCCAGCTAAATATTCAAAAGCAATTAGTAGATTTACAAAAAGCTGAAGCTGATTTAGAATTTGCAAAAGAGGATCGTGATCGCTATCAACAACTAGCAGAAATGGGGGCAATTAGTACAAGGGAATTTGAGCAGAAACAGCTAGTTGTTAAACAAACAACCTTAACACTAGAAACTGTAAAAAAAGCTGTTGATATCGCTAATATAAAACTGAAATTAAATAAAGCTGCAATTAATCCAACTACAGCAATGATGAATATGGCACAAGAACGTATTGCTCAGGAAATTGCTAAAGGTGAAGCAAATATAGCTGCTTTAAATAAAGAACGGGTAGGCTTAATTCAGCGGTTGGTTGAAATACAAACTCAAATAAAACAATTACAAAAAGAACTTCAACAGTTAGAAAATCAGCGAAAAAATAGCACTATTATTGCTACTAGCGATGGGATTATTTTGAAACTAAATTTACGAAATTCTGGACAAGTTGTTCGCAGTGGTGAATCTATTGCTGAGATTGTACCTGATGATCGTACCTCTTTAGTAATTAAAGCTCTGATTCCTAGTGCAGAAATTAATAAAATTGCTGTTGATCAAAAAGTACAACTTCGTGTTGATGCTTGTCCTTATCCTGATTATGGAACTGCTAAGGGCGTTGTTAAAACGATTTCTCCTGATGCAATTACACCTACAAACAAAGATCCAAATACTCTAATTTCTCCCGGTACTAACTACTTTGAAGTTACAATTAAACCCGAAAAAATTTCATTTGGAAATAATGATCTTTATTGTTCTCTTCAATCAGGAATGAGTGGTACAGCCGATATTATTTCTAGGGAAGAAACAGTATTGCAATTTATGTTAAGAAAAGCTAGATTAATTGCTGAATCGTGATCAGTGTTACAAATACCCCATCCTCACATTTTTACCCCTTTTTTAGTGGGAAATAAAGGGGGTAATTTCTAATTTAACTAAGTCATAATCATGATCAAGTTTATGACATCTGAGTCAAAAATTAAGCAAGCATTACAGTGGTGGTTGTATAGGCAATTTCTCAAACTATTCCTAGAATCTGAAAAAGTCCGTGATGATTTATTACAAGAGTCTTTTACAATCCGACGTAATTTAGATTTATTAGTTATGGATCAACTAAGTTTATCAGTGACAGAAATTCAGTCCTATATCAACAAAATTGATAACTTTCATCATTCTTTAGTACAATTGAGCGATCGCTTATGTCCGATATCTATTCAAGATAGTTTACCTTTATGTATTGAGTGTTTACTAGAACCTTGGATTAACTCCTATCCCCATCTAGATTTTCAGGTGAATATGCCAATTTCCTGGAGAATTGAAGAACCTGAATGTAGTTGGACAATTTTAAGGGTTTTAGAAGAATTACTCAGAATAACTTTACCAGAAACGGAAATTTTACTGCCGATTTATATTCATATAAATCTCAAACAAATAGGAAGTATAGGACTATTGGCTGTAAAAATTTCCTATCCTGATCTGTCTACTTTGATTTTTTATTCCCATTTACCAGAATTAGAATATATTTACGATATCTTTAAATTCCTAATATCGGGTAAATGCTCCTACTTTCACAAGAATTTGATATCAACTTGGCATTTTTATTGGTAAGTAATTTGGCGTGCATAACTGTCATTATTAAAAATAAAAATTTACTCATACAAGCGGAAATATTTTTTGTGATTACTAGACTTTTCTCTTATATACTTTGTTTTAAAAGTCATTGTATTTAATTATTTTATATTAAGTATTTTTCCCAGCAATTATTCCTTGGATACAAGGAAATATTCAGCACAATAATCACAGTTTAAGTGATGGTTTTATGTCGTTTACATTTATTCATATAGTTAAATTTATTGATCACAATCTAATCACTTAATAGCTTGCATAGCACCAGATACTATATCTCTCAAAACTATGATTAAGACTAATTTATTGTTAAATAGAGATTGTTTTTATGGTAATAAATATTACTTTTAATTCTAGCATTTTTTAAGAGTTTTTGGTAGGGTGAGGGGTCATACCCCCCATAGTAAATTATTTATAAGTAATAGAATCTAGTAAGAAGCAATTGATAGTATTAGATAGCAATCGAAATTGATAAACTGTGTAAATATGGAGACAGAAATTAGATATGGAACAAGTTTTATTAAAAAAATCAAGTTTTAAATTTATGGTTATTGATGATCACGAATCAGTTTTAAATGGAACAGTTGAAATACTACGAAAAAACTATCCTAGTGCTGAACTTAATATTGCTACAAATGCTAGTCATGCTTTAGAGGAAATTGCTATCTGTCCACCTGATTTACTAGTTATGGATCTTTCCATACCAGAAAAATTAGAAATGACAGCAAGAGTTGATATAGGTATTCAATTTCTGAAAGTTTTGATGGCAAATTATTCTCATCTAAATCTTGTTGTTCAAAGTGCTCACGTCAAAACATTAGTACGCATTCGTCCTTATATTGATAATCATCAAGGAGGCTTTACTGTCGCTGATAAAAGTCTTTCTACCGCAGAAATGTTAACTAGAGTTGATTGGGCATTACAGGGATTAACTCACACAAAAGATATTAAAGGAATACACTCAGGGTTAGAGATAAAACCAGAGTGGTTACAGGTATTAAACCTGGCTTTTGAACAGGGATTACAAGATAAAGTAATTGCTAAAAATATGTGTATATCTGAACGTATGGTACGCCATTATTGGAGTAAATTACAAGACGCTTTAAGCATTTATCCAGAAGCAGGTAAAAACATCCGTATTCAAACAGAAATCAAAGCTAGATCAGCAGGATTAATTGATTAAATTACAAAAATTAAATAAAACAAATAGAAAAAACAAATAAATTTATTAAAAGTAACCAGGTATTTTCCATAATCACAGCATATTTCAGGCAGATGAGGTAAACCCTTCCCAGTAACACACAAACCTGAAATTTGCTCTCAGATATTCAACTGGGAATAAAAGCTTATGCAAACTCAATTTTGGAAAAAACTACCAACAAGAATTTATTTTTTATCCTTTGAAAAATTATCAAGAATTGTCATAGTTCTTCTGGTTATTTTTTGTTTGGGATTACTCGCTCATTTTTTACTAAATTTAGGTTTGTCAACTTCTCTCAACTTAGCAAATTGCATTTTAGTTATAAATTTGATGATGATTATAGCTTTATATCAATATCACCAGAGTATTAAGACAAAAATTAAAAGTCTTCAAAATCTAATTGAACTGAAAATAGAAACTATTCATAATGGACCATTACAAAGTTTAGCTAAAGTTTTAAAAATAGTCAAAGGACAGGATTTACCAGTTAATAAATTACTACCTTTAATAGAAAAAGAACTTGAAGAATTAAATCAAGAATTACGAGGAATGTATGAATTTTGGCAACAAGAAACTCTTAGCCAAGATACCAGTCTTTATCTAGGAAATAATCTAGTCATAGATTTGCGAAACCCTTTACATGAAATTCTCTATCAAGTTTATAGTTATACCTTAGATCGAGATTTTCCCTGCTTTAAAACTCTCAAACTAAAAATTCATAATTTTGAATCTATAAATGAAAGAAATTTAAGTATTGAAAATAAGCGAGGAATTTGCCGATTTTTAGAAGAAGCCCTATGTAATGTTGGTAAACACGCCACAGAAATTACCTGTTTACAAGTTAGTTATTCTGTATCTCAAGGACGTTACACCCTCAGTATTATGGATAATGGTTTAGGAAATTATTCATCAAGAGAAGGTTGGGGAACAAAACAATTTAAAAAATTAGCACAACAAATTAAAGGTAAATTTAGACGAGTTTCTCTTTATCCTCAAGGCACTCTTTGTGAGTTATCTTGGCCTTTGTCAAGTTCTTTTTGGTGGCAATAAAAATTGCTAAATTTAGAAAATTTAGAAAATATTGATATTTTGATTTTGCCAATAGCTAACTTTGTCAATATTGTGCCAAGATAGATAATTAAGATATTGAGCAAAAGGAAAGCTTAAAAACGTCGTGCAAATTACATTCTTAGGGACGAGTTCTGGTGTACCTACAAAATCACGCAATGTTTCCAGCGTGGCGCTGAGGTTGCCACAACGGGCAGAATTGTGGTTATTCGACTGTGGAGAGGGAACTCAGCATCAAATTTTGCGAAGTGAGTTAAAAATTAGCCAACTATCCCGAATTTTCGTCACCCATATGCACGGTGATCATATTTTTGGCTTAATGGGATTACTTGCTAGTTGCGGTTTAGCCGGTAATGTGGATAAAATTGATATCTATGGTCCATCGGGCTTAAATGAGTATTTGCAAGCTGCTTCCCGTTACTCTCACACTCACTTTTCTTACCCCATTAAAGTGCATACTGTTCAACCAGGGGTAATTTATGAGGATGAGGAATTTACTGTTACTTGTGGTCTTTTACATCACCGTATTCCCGCTTTTGGCTACCGAGTAGCAGAAAAAGATAGAACCGGACGCTTTGATATAGACAAAGCCAAGGCCTTAGAAATTCCTTCTGGTCCAATATATGGTAAACTTAAACGCGGTGAAACAGTTACACTGGAAGATGGAAGAGTAATTAATGGTAGTGAACTATGTGGACCCATAGAAATTGGACGCAAAGTTGTCTATTGTACAGATACGGTTTATTGTGAGGGTGCGGTGCAACTAGCTCTTGATGCAGACGTATTAATTCACGAAGCTACCTTTGCTCATCAAGATTCAGACATGGCATTTCAAAGACTGCACTCTACAACTACAATGGCTGCACAAACAGCTTATGGTGCGGGAGTTCATAAACTAATTATGACTCATTTTAGTCCGCGCTATGCTCCAGGAAATAGCATTGAATTAAAAGACTTACTAAAAGAAGCGCGGGCGATTTTTCCTAAAACAATTATGGCTCATGATTTTATGGTTTATGATGTCCCTCGTAGAAGAGAAAATGATGTAAATGCTCAATAATTTTCCTATCAATAATTTTCAATTATCCCTAATTTTTCGTCACTAATTATGAACAATATTCCCCAAATTGGACAACTTGCACCAAATTTTTCTACCCCAGACCAAAATAATCATCTAGTCAATCTTGCTGATATAAATCAGTGGATAGTTCTCTATTTTTACCCTAAAGATAATACACCTGGCTGCACCACTGAAGCACAAGATTTTACGGAATTGTCATCTCAATTTACCGCAGCAGGGGCAAAAATCATCGGTGTTAGTCCAGATTCTGCCGCATCTCATTGTAAATTTATAGACAAACACAATTTATCAATTGCCCTATTAACTGATCCTGAACATCAATTAATAGAAGCCTATGGTGCATGGCGTTTAAAGAAGTTTATGGGTAAAGAATATATGGGAGTTGCCCGTTCAACTTTCCTAATTTCACCTGATAAGATTATCGCCTACGTTTGGCCTAATGTCAAAACAAAAGGTCATGCCGAATCTGTACTCAAAAAAATCAAGGAATTAGCAGCTATTTAAAGTTTTATGGTCTGATTTGTCATATTTTGTTGATATAGCTGTGATTTCTCATCGTTAGATATTTGATTTTCCAAATGTTAATTAATTTAAACTTTACTTTACTGAATTATGTTAATGAAATAATATAACTATTCCCACCTTATACAATAGGAATATCAATTCTATTCTTTGTATTATGGTTCAATTCATGCAAGCGCGAAATATAGGCATTGCCTATTTAGAAGCAAGATTTAGTCTAGAACAAACCGACAATGCCGCATTTTTTCCTGAATGGTTAGAAAATTTGCCAGAAATCTCTGATTTAGAAAAACAATATCTAGACAAAGTAAAATTGCATTTTCTCCGATTAGCTAAATATCCTCCTTTATCGGAAGAAACAGTCAAGTTAGTAGTTTTATCTCCCTTACTGAGTTTAGCTGGATTTTATGATGAACCTTTCTTTATTAGAAGTGAATCATCAATAGAAATCGCAGTCGAAAATGAAGACGAAGTTATCAGAGGTAAAATTGATGTTTTAGTTATCCAACAACAATTATGGTTATTGGTAATTGAATCTAAAAGAACTGCTTTTTCCCTTGCAGAAGCCATACCTCAAGCACTTACTTATATGCTGGCTAATCCTCATCCTGATTATCCTGTATATTCATTAGTAATCAATGGAGAAGACTTTCAATTCATCAAACTTATACAAAAAGATCAAGCTAGATATGCTTTATCAGACAGATTCACTTTGTATCGTCGAGAAAACGAACTTTATCAAGTTTTCCGAATCTTAAAAAAACTAGGTCAAATTTTGAATTAACTGTGAATTAATTATGTCCAGTCGTCCTATCTACCTCGATTGTCATGCTACTACCCCGGTTGATGAAAGGGTAATGGCTGCTATGATTCCCTACTTTACAGAAAAGTTTGGGAATGCGGCTAGTATTAGCCATATTTACGGTTGGGAATCTGAAGCTGCTGTTAAACAAACACGGGAAATTTTAGCAGCAGCAATTAACGCAACACCAGAGGAAATTGTTTTTACCAGCGGTGCAACGGAAGCGAATAATTTAGCTATTAAAGGTATTGCTGAAGCTTATTTCCAAAAAGGTCAACATATTGTAACTATTGCCACGGAACATAAAGCAGTTTTAGATCCTTGTGAATATTTAAAAAATCTGGGTTTTAATCTCACCGTTTTACCAGTAGAAAAAGATGGATTAATTGACTTAAATCAGTTAGAAAAAGTCTTGCGTGATGATACAATTTTAGTATCTGTAATGGCTGCAAATAATGAGATTGGAGTTTTACAACCAATTGCTGAAATTGGAGAAATCTGTCGTCAACGGCAAATTATTTTGCACACAGACGCAGCCCAAGCTATTGGTAAAATACCTTTAGATGTGGAAGAAATGAATATTGATTTAATGTCTCTCACAGCCCATAAAGTTTATGGACCAAAGGGAATTGGGGCTTTATATGTTCGCAGACGTAACCCAAGAGTTAAACTTGCTTCTCAACAACATGGGGGAGGACATGAAAGAGGAATGCGTTCGGGGACATTATATACACCGCAAATTGTCGGTTTTGGTCAAGCTGTAGAAATTGCAATAGCCGAACAAGAAACCGAAAATCAACGATTAATAGAATTAAGAGAAAGATTGTGGAAACAGATATCCAATGTCGGAGGAATTTACTTAAATGGACATCCTCAAAAACGATTAGCAGGAAACTTAAATATTAGTGTTGAAGGTGTAGATGGTGCAGCACTTTCTTTAGGTTTACAATCAATAGTAGCTGTATCTTCTGGTTCTGCTTGTTCTTCTCATAATGTTGCCCCTTCCTATGTTTTGAAAGCCTTGGGACATTCAGATAAATTAGCCTATGCTTCGGTGCGATTTGGGATTGGCAGATTTAATACAGTTGAGGAAATTGATCAAGTTGCCCAACAGGTAATTTCTACTGTGCAAGGTTTAAGAAGTCCGTCAGTAGTTAGTTGTTAGAAGCAATTATTTTTTGAATTTAGTTGTTGGGAAAGGGGGGTTAATAAATTTTTGATTTGTGTTTTAATTTGTGGACAAGATTCTGGTCTGGGTTAACTGGAATTTTTTCCATATTCATTTTCCATATTCATTTATTTTCCTTAATTTTCAGGAATGGGAAAATAAATTCCCCTGTTCTCCTATATCTTGATTTTCCCTTTGTGCTTTCTTAAATGTCAATTCTCCCTGTTTCATATCAAAAAACTCTGGTCGTTTTTGTGCTGTTAATAATTCTTCAATAGTTAAAATTTGCACTTTCGCGTAATTTCTGCCATTTCCAGCTTTATAAAAACCTGAAGATGCTGCTTCTTTAATCATTGGTTGACTAGGAGGTGTGAGAGTCACAAACAATCCTATTTCTGCCTTATTTGTCTCCATAGTACCGCGTAAATCTCTAATCATCGCTGGGTTAATATTTTTCCCACCTTTAACACTGACAATAATCTTTTTCACAGCAGTTTTATTTGATTTTTTGATATCAATAACATCTTCAAAAAATATCAATCCATCAATACCACCATCTGCACCTTTCTTTTTATCTTTATATGGTTGTGCATTCACAAGAGAACAAGCCCACCATTCAAACTGATAAGGATCTCTTGTAAATAAATCCTCTGCTGCTGCTAAATCTTTAGGTGTACCTTCTACTTCAAATTCAATACCAGGAACTAACTTTTGATTTTTATTTTCATCCTCAATAAATTTATTAGGGAAAGCATCGTTTAACCTTTTTTCTATTAAAGAAATGGCTAAATGACTAATATCAATACCAATCCAATTTCTGCCTAAATTTTCGGCTGCGTGGATAGCTGTTCCACATCCACAAAAGGGATCAAGGATAATATCATTTTCATTACTACTTGCTTGGATAATTCTTTCTAATAAAGATAAAGGTTTTTGAGTAGGATATCCTAACCGTTCTTTAGCTTGAGAAGAAACAGGTTTAATATCACTAATTATATCTTGAATCTGTGTACCTGGAGCTTCATCTAAATATCTCTTATATTGTGGTACTTGCCCTTTCACTGGCCAGTAGATTAGATTATTAGCATCTAGAATATCTAGTTTTTCTTGTGTTGATAGTGACTTAGAATTACCATTAATTAAGCTTTCAATTGCTTTGACAGGTAATGCCCAGTGACGACCAACATCTGTAGGGTTAATACCACGCCAAGGTTTACCTGAATCACCTTTTCTGATACCTGCTGCTGTTAATGTTACAAGCCGATAAAACCCTTTATCATCTTCAAATCTATAAAAGTCTTTAATATAGTTTTCGTCGTAGTCTTGATAAACTTTATGCCATGTATAATCTTTCGTTTTTGTGTATAACAAAATAGTATCGTGAACGGGTCCCCACCTTTTAGCGCCTCCATGAGAACCAGTCCTTTTCCAGATAATTTCATTTCTAAATTTATCCGCTCCAAAAATCAAATCTAAAATCATTTTTAAATAATGACTTGCTGTAGGATCGCAATGTAAATATAAACTACCTGTAGATTTGAGAACTCGATGTAATTCTATTAATCGAATGGCCATCATTACCAAATAAGCTGATAGAGAATTTTTACCTAATGTTCTCACTAATAAATCTAATAATTGATACAATTCACCTTTTATATCTTGAATTTCATCTAAAAATCTTTCTGATTCAATTCCCCAAGTCCAAGTATCTTCAAAAGCTGTAATTTGAGCTTCAGAACCTTTACCAGTAGAATTTTTGAAGAAAATATTATAATTAGCTTGAGAGTTAAAAGGTG
>JBJUHT010000123.1:0-39618 GCA_046070105.1 Dolichospermum sp. | reverse complement strand
TTCTGCATGAGGGTATTGTAACCAACACCATGCAACTTGTTCCTGTAAAGTTAACAACTTATCCCCTTGTTGTTGGGGAATTTCTAACTTAAAATGGGAAATAAAAAAGTTTAAAACTTCCGCCGCGAGATTATTTCCCCTAGCATTTAACCAAGTGATTCCCCCATATTCATTTTCATATCGTTTAGCGTATTGGATAGCTAATTCAGTTTTACCTAAACCACCCATACCAGAAATAGCTACATAATCTCCTCTTTGTAAGTCTTCATGGAGAGTTGTCCGTTATGTTACTCTACCACCAAAATGCACAGAACCGCGATAGGGTATGTATTTAGTGGGATTTAACTTTGTCCGTTCCCCGTCGGACGAGTGCTGCCAAAAATTAAAAGTGCTACCTCTTTGGTCAATAGTTTGATTTTGTGCTGCGTTGATAGCTTTTTCAATGTTTTGATTAAAAGTAGAAAGTTGGGGATGTTGGGATGTGGCTAAAGCTGCTTTAATTTCTTTGAGAATATCTGCTAAATTTGCTGGTGCTTGAGTTTTTGTTAATATAGATAATTCCTGTATAGCTTGATTAACATTAGGGTCTGCTTTTGCTGCTGCTTCTACTTCTAATACAGCTTGACCATAATCTAATGGTTGTTCTGGTGCTTTTTCAATAGCGGTAACAGTGTCAGGCTTTTGTTTTTTCAAGGCTTCGAGAAACTGCTTAGTTTTGTTAGATAAACTATCACCAATATTTTCGCCAATTTTTTCCAGTGCTTTGGTAGCAAGGACAGTAGCAATTGCAACTGCGCCTGTGGTTAATGGTTCGATCATTTTTTTATTGTCAAGTATTATTTTTGGCTATTTTCTCTAAATTGTAGTATAAACATGAAAAAATCTGCAAAATTAATCTATATTTTTATTTATATTGTCAGAATCAGGATGTCCAGGATTAAAGGATTTACAGGATGAAGACAGGAATTTTATCACCCATGACCAGCCTCAACTAGATAACTAGACCTGAGTTCGACAAAAATAATTTGACCCCTCTCCAAACCTCTCCCCGCGACGGGTAGAGGCTTAAAACTCTGATTTTATGGTGTATAATTCGGGTATCTCAATCCTGAAAATCATCAAATCCTGGGCATCCTGATTCAGACAAATTCCCTAACTAACAACTTATATTACTACGGATTCTTGCTTCCATGCAACATATCCCTTGTAAACTGAGGTGCAAAGTCAATCAGTCCTAACCAGCTAAAGCTGGAATCTTCAGGGGTACAAGAGCTTTATGCAGTACACTAGGTTTTGCACTTAAATATACTTCTCGAAAATTACTCTCGTTATATCCAACCACAACCGCACCTACAGTTGTACCAATTTCTGGATACATTTCTGGACTCATCCCCCCTTCATCTAAAAAGTCAGGGATTTTGATCAACCCCTTAACTGAAGAATCATCAATATTGACAAAAACGCCAAAGGGTGTATGAAATTCTACTTTTCCCAGAACAAACTGACCTAGCTTATATTTAGATTTAATATTTTCCCAACTTGTACTATCCATAATATTCACCGTGATTTAAGAACTCGTGGAAATTGGTTAAGGATTGGAAACAAACTTTGAGGAACAACCACCTCAATTCGCTCACAACCATCTTTTTCATCATAACGATATTCAAGAGATTTGAAATACTGCTCGTAGCTTGCCTGATCAATATATACCTCAAGAATCCCCTCTTGATAGCTCTCGTTGAACTCCTCAGCAATGCTTCTGTCATTTGATCCTGCAAAGTAGCAACTTCCATCAAGGTAGGGGGGATTATAGGGAAAATCAACGACTTGAAAGCCTTCCTGTAATAATTTTTGACCTTTACCTTTTTGTGGTGCTTTGTAAATTGTAACGCTTAGAGTAGATGCTAATTGACCAGACTGCATGAGTAGGTAGAATAAGCTCAAAACTATTTGTATTTTTTAATTGTTCCCAGTCTTTATCCTGTTCATCCTTAAATCCTGGATATCCTGATTCTGACAATCCCCCCATTCTCTCATACAACGGACAAATTGAGAAAAAAGTCAATTAGTCTGAATTTTAGTTACAGTTAGATCACAAATAAATCGTGAGGGGTGATACTATGCGTGTTTTGCTAGTTTATCCAATATTTCCAAAAACCTTTTGGTCTTATGAGAAAATTCTGGCGCTGGTTGACAGAAAGGTGTTATTACCACCTTTGGGTTTAGTAACGGTAGCGGCAATTTTACCCCAAGAATGGGAATTTAAACTTGTAGATCGTAACATTCGCGCTGCCACTGAGGAAGAGTGGGCATGGGCAGATATGGTGATTTTCTCGGCTATGATTGTTCAAAAACAAGACTTATTGGCACAAATTCGAGAAGCGAAAAAACGCGGTAAGTTGGTAGCTTTAGGTGGTCCCTACCCCACCTCCACACCCCATGAAGTGGAAGCAGCGGGGGCAGATTTCCTCATTCTTGACGAGGGAGAAATTACTTTACCCATGTTTGTGGAAGCGGTACGACGGGGTGAAAAATCTGGAGTTTTCCGGGCTACGGAAAAACCTGATGTCACAACTACACCCATTCCCCGTTTTGATTTGTTGGAGTTTAATGCCTATGATATGATGTCGGTGCAGTTTTCGCGCGGTTGTCCCTTCCAGTGCGAATTTTGCGATATCATTGTTTTATATGGACGCAAACCGAGAACTAAAACCCCTGCACAACTTTTAGCAGAGTTAGATTATCTCTATAAGTTGGGTTGGCGGCGCGGTGTGTTTATGGTAGATGATAACTTTATTGGCAACAAACGTAATGTAAAATTGTTGCTCAAAGAGTTAAAAGTTTGGATGGAACAACATCAATATCCTTTCAATTTTGACACAGAAGCTTCCATTGATTTGGCGCAAGATGCCGAAATGATGGAATTGATGGTAGATTGTGGTTTTAAAGCGGTATTTTTGGGCATTGAAACCCCAGATGAAGATAGTTTACAACTAACTAAGAAGTTCCAAAATACTCGCAGTTCTTTAGCTGAATCTGTAGAAACTATTATTAAAGCAGGTTTGCGACCCATGGCTGGGTTTATTATTGGCTTTGATGGTGAAAAGTCCGGTGCAGGCTCGCGCATTGTCCGCTTCGCTGAATTAGCAGCCATCCCTTCTACAACTTTTGCTATGTTACAAGCATTACCCAATACTGCATTGTGGCATCGGTTGAAAAAAGAAGGAAGATTACGGGAAAATCAAGATGGGAACATCAATCAAACCACATTGATGAACTTCATTCCTACCCGTCCTTTAGAAGAATTAGCTAGGGAATATGTGGAGGCTTTCTGTGCTTTATATGACCCAGTTGCCTATTTAGACCGCACCTATCGCTGTTTTATGATGTTAGGTTCAGCTAAATACACAGTACCTGCAAAAATGCCAGAATGGGTAGTTGTCAGAGCCTTACTAATTGTAATTTGGCGACAAGGATTTAAACGACAAACTCGCTGGAAATTCTGGCATCACTTCTTTAGTATTCTCAAGCATAACCCGAAAGTGGTTGAACAATACGTTTCTACCTGCGCCCACATTGAGCATTTTATGGAATACCGGCAAATTGTCCGCGACGAAATCGAAAGTCAATTAGCCGCGTATTTAGCCCAAGGTGCGGAAAAACCCTATATACTCGTTAAAGAACAAGCAGCCGAAAAAGTAGAAGCAGTAATTTAGAGTATGAATGCACAAGTTAAAAATGCACAAGTTAAAAAGGTTACAGAAAAACCTCTCTCTTACCTCTCCCTAACCCTCTCCTAAGAGGAGACGGAATTGGAAAAGCTTTCATTATGTTATGGGAGAGGCTTTGAAACCCCCGTACCCCACAGGGGAAGGGGGTAGGGTTGTGAACAATATTTCCTAAGTAGGTGAGCGGAAAAAAACCGACATAAGTAACGAAAAGTAAACTTGCCCAAAACCTGTTCCCAGTTAAGAGTTCCCTGTTCCCAGTTAAGAGTTCCCTGTTCCCTTGTCATAACGACAATTTTTAACGCCAACCTACTTATCTTCAGTCTTTGTTTAAAATCAAGCTACAAGTAATATTCAGAGTTGACAATTAATATCATGAATGTTTTACTAATATATCCACTGTTTCCGAAAAGTTTTTGGTCTTTTGAAAAAACACTAGCTCTACTAGACCGCAAGGCCATGTTACCACCTTTGGGTTTGGTGACGGTAGCGGCAATTTTACCCCAAGAGTGGAATTTTAAGTTAGTAGACCGGAATATTCGCCAAATTACAGCAGCAGAATGGGCTTGGGCTGATTTAGTGATTTTATCAGCAATGATTGTGCAAAAAGAGGATTTGCTGGCACAAATTCAAGAAGCAAAAAGACGCGGTAAGCGTGTAGCGGTGGGTGGACCCTATCCAACAGCTTTACCCCAAGAAGTCACAGACGTGGGTGCAGATTATTTAATTTTGGATGAGGGAGAAATTACCTTACCATTATTTATAGATGCAATTAGCCGTGGTGAATCTTCGGGCATATTCCGCTCTGGTGGTGAAAAACCAGATGTCACAAATACTCCCATTCCTCGCTTTGATTTGCTAGAATTTGATGCTTATGCGGAAATGTCGGTACAATTTTCCCGTGGTTGTCCCTTCCAGTGTGAATTTTGTGATATTATTATTCTCTATGGTCGCAAACCTCGCACCAAGTCACCAGCGCAACTCCTCGCCGAACTTGATTATCTTTATGAATTGGGTTGGCGACGCAGTATTTTCATGGTAGATGATAACTTTATTGGTAATAAACGCAACGTTAAATTATTCTTAAAAGAACTACAACCTTGGATGGTTGCACATGAGTATCCTTTCTCCTTTGCGACAGAGGCTTCCGTGGATTTAGCCCAAGATCAAGAACTAATGGATGCCATGGTAAAGTGTAATTTTGGGTCTGTGTTCTTGGGTATTGAAACCCCTGACGAAGAAAGCCTCGCTTTTACTCAAAAATTTCAAAATACGCGGGATTCGTTGAGCGAAGCGGTATATAAGATTACGCGCTCTGGACTGCGAGTTATGGCAGGTTTTATTATTGGTTTTGATGGTGAAAAGTCGGGGGCTGGGGCGAGAATTGTCAAATTTGTGGAGCAGACGTCAATTCCCACTGCTTTATTTAGTATGCTTCAAGCCCTTCCTGATACTGCATTATGGCATAGATTAGCAAAGGAAAACCGACTCCGCAGTAAATCTGCAAATATTAATCAAACTACGTTAATGAATTTTGTCCCTACAAGGCCTTTAGCAGAAATTGCTAGTGAATATGTAGAAGCATTTTGGGAATTATACGAACCATCACGATTTTTAGATCGTGCTTACCGTCACTACCGCATTTTGGGTGAAGCTACTTACCCGAAAAAGGGCAAAGGTGCGAAAAAACCCTTGAATTGGAAGGTATTACGGGCATTATTAACTATTTGCTGGCGACAAGGTGTGTTACGTAATACCCGGTGGCAATTCTGGCGTAATCTCTGGAGTATGTACAAGCATAATCCTGGTGGTATCAGTAGCTATTTATCTGTTTGCGCTCAAATTGAGCATTTCTTGGAATATCGTCAAATTGTGCGCGACGAAATTGAAGCGCAAGTGGCTGAGTTTCTCAAAGCAGAGGCTCAAGTAAAGCTGGAAGAGGAAAAAGCACAAGTGTTAGTTTAGACTCAAGAACGTGAAAAGTTTAACTTGTTTTAGCTTTTTCAAACATCCTTAACCTTTTGATTTGATCATTTAGGGCTTTAAGTAGGGCTGACTGAATAAAGCTAAAATCTTACAAAACCGCTAAAATAGTACCAAAGAGTAAAAACTGTAAAATTTGGATATGACTACAGCCACACCCGTTAAAACTGAATATGAAGCAATTATTGGCTTAGAAACCCATTGTCAACTCAGCACCAATACTAAAATTTTCTCCAGTAGTTCTACTGCTTTTGGCGCTGACCCTAATACTAACATTGACCCAGTGTGTATGGGTTTACCTGGTGTTTTACCTGTACTTAACGCTAAGGTTCTCGAATACGCTGTCAAAACTGGTTTGGCTTTGAATTGTCAAATCGCTCGGTACAGTAAATTTGACCGCAAACAATATTTTTATCCTGATTTACCTAAAAATTACCAAATTTCCCAATATGATTTACCCATAGCTGAACATGGTTGGATAGAAATTGAATTGCTAGATGATACAGGAAACCCCAAGCGTAAACGCATTGGTATCACTCGCTTACACATGGAAGAGGACGCGGGTAAGCTTGTTCACGCAGGGAGTGAACGGCTGTCTGGTTCTAGCTACTCTCTTGTAGATTATAACCGCGCTGGTGTTCCTTTGGTGGAAATTGTTTCTGAACCGGATTTGCGGACGGGACAAGAAGCTGCTGAATATGCCCAAGAATTACGGCGCATTGTCCGTTATCTTGGTGTTAGTGATGGTAATATGCAGGAAGGTTCTCTACGTTGTGATGTGAATATTTCTGTGCGTCCTGTGGGACAGGAGAAATTTGGTACTAAGGTGGAAATTAAGAATATGAACTCCTTTAGTGCGATTCAAAAAGCGATTGATTATGAAATTGAGCGTCAAATAACCGCTATTGAATTAGGAGAGAAAATTATTCAAGAAACTCGTCTCTGGGAAGAAGGTTCACAACGCACCAGTAGTATGCGAGTTAAGGAGGGTTCTAGTGATTATCGTTACTTCCCTGAACCAGATTTAGCACCTATTGAAGTTACTGAAACAGAGTTAAATACATGGTTAAATGAATTACCTCAACTACCCGCCCAAAAACGCCATGATTATGAAAATCAGTTGGGACTTTCGGCTTATGATACCAGGGTTTTAACTGAGGATAAACCAGTCGCAGATTATTTTGAAAGGGCGATCGCTTTAGGTGCAAATCCCAAGGCCGCAGCTAACTGGATTACTCAGGATATTGCGGCTTACTTAAATAAACAAAAACTCACCATATCAGAAATTAAACTGACTGCTACTAATTTGGCTGATGTAATTACCCGCATTGAAAATGGTAAAATCAGTAACGCCCAAGCTAAGGAAAAACTCATAGATTTATTAAATGGTGTTTCTCCAGAAACGGCTTTTGCTGGTCAAGAACTGATCTCAGATCGTACCATTCTTGAAGCGATTATTGATGAAATCATTGCTACTAATGCTCCACAGGTAGAAAAATACCGCAAAGGTAATACCAACCTGAAAGGCTTTTTCGTGGGACAAGTCCTGAAAAAAACCGATAAACGCGCGGAACCAAAGCTAACTAATCAATTAGTAGAGGAAAAACTCAATAGTCCAATGTAGGGTGACACCCCTTGGCGCTAGAATTATATAATGTGCTAGGTAGATGCACCCTGATGATTTTAGAGAGCTATTCAATGGCTCTCTTTTATTTTTGAGGATAATTAAACGCAGATAAACGCAGATAAACGCCAATAAGGAGCAATGGTTTGATTTGTGGGTTCGGTTTATGGTCGGTTGGTTGGAAATTTTTTGAGAAAAAAATTGTCATTAACGGATACAATTACCTGTAGACATGAATACTGGACGCTGATATCAAACTAACGGCAGAATGTATTTTACAGCGATTTTCGGGTAAATGAACCACATTTTATATCTCACGCAAAGGCGCAAAGACGCAAAGGAAGAAAGGAATAGAAAAATTAGCGTGTGGTACAAATACATGAAAACTGCTGTAATAACAAAGGCAATATAATAATTGTGGACAAAATTATGGCAAATTGGCAAGTAATTTCGGGTGGTGTGACGGCAGCACGAGGATATAAAGCAGCGGGAATTACAGCAGGGTTAAAGGTTTCGGGATTACCAGATTTAGCTCTAATTTTATCAGATGTGGAGGCGATCGCAGCTGGTGTATTTACTACTAGCTATGTCAAAGCAGCTTGTGTAGATTATTGTCGGCAAGTGTTACAAGGCAAACACAGTGTTAGAGCTATCCTTTGTAATGCGGGACAAGCTAACGCTGCAACTGGTGAACAAGGAATTAAGGATGCTCAAGAAAGTGCTGATTTATTAGCTAAGGAGTTAAATATTAACCCGGAATCTATTTTATTAGCTTCTACGGGTGTAATCGGTCAAAGAATTAAAATGGATATCCTGCGGGATGGTATACCCAAGGTAGTTGCAGCACTTTCTGATACAGGTTCGGATGCAGCTGCTGGCGCAATTATTACCACCGATTTGGTAACAAAATCTCTTGCCTTAGAAACTATTATACATGATCGTCCTGTTCGTATCGGTGGTATTGCTAAGGGTTCGGGAATGATTCACCCCAATATGGCGACAATGTTAGCTTTTGTTACCTGTGATGCTGCGGTATCTTCTACACTTTGGCAACAAATGTTAACTAGAGCAGCAGATAGAAGTTTTAATTCGATCACAGTGGATCGTGATACGAGTACAAATGATTGTTTAATCGCTTTAGCAAATGGTGAATCTCGTACTCCCGCAATTACGGAAATGGGTGCAGAAGCGGAGAAGTTAGAAGCTATGTTAACTTATCTCTGTCAGTATTTAGCTAAAGCCATAGCTCGTGATGGCGAAGGTGCGACTTGTTTAATTGAGGTACAGGTTACAGGAGCTTATGATGAATTATCAGCCCGACAAATCGCCAAAACCATTGTTGCCTCGTCTTTAGTGAAAGCGGCCATTTTTGGTCATGATCCGAATTGGGGACGGATAGCGGCAGCTGCGGGGCGGGCTGGTGTACCTTTTGCACAAGACAACCTCTCCATTAAATTAGGGGATATTTTACTCTTTGAAAATGGTCAACCTCTAGCTTTTGATAAAGCCGCAGCTAGTGCATATTTAAAAGCAGCGGTTCATGGTGAGTATCTACAGTCAGATACGGTGTTAATTTCCGTTGGTGTAGGAAATGGTCATGGTACGGGTAAAGCCTGGGGTTGTGATTTGAGTTATGATTATGTGAGGATTAACGCTGAATATACAACTTAGAAAAATTGTGGCTTTAGTTCCTAGTATCTCGAACACAGAACTAAAGTCCTGACAACAAGTGATAATATGATATCAATTGCTCAAATCCCGCTCTTGCTCACACCTGAAATTAGTCTAGAATTAGGTTTACAGCAATTTTCATGTACTTATACCACACATTTGTTTTTATTTCCTTTCTTCCTTTGCGACTTTGCGCCTTGGCGTGAGACTTGAAAATGTGGTTTATTTATCTAAAAATCACTGTAAATCACAAAAACATACTGGTCATAGAAACCGACCAGGTGCGGTTTGTAGTTAGTCCTGTCAGGTAATTGAGGATATCCAAACAGTCAAAATTGTTCCTGTGTTCCTGTTCCCTTCCCTCACAAACAACTTATTCAGCAAGCCCTATTTAAGAAATTTAAGAAATTTTCACTGGTATATTTTATGCGGTTACACTCAATTCACTTTATCATTATTGCTGGTTTTATGGGGTTACTTTCCTGGATAGGGACTCCCACCGCTTTAGCTTTAACACAGATTAAATTATCTGATATTTCCTACCATGATTGTCCTTCGGAACTAGCGACTGGAGTGGTAACTAGTAGCGGTTCAAATTCTGCTACTTGTTTTATCGTCACAGGTAAGGCTAATAACAGCACAAATAAAACCGTCTATGATGCGGATATTTTTGGGCGCATTTATGATAGAAATAATGATCCTATCTTACAAAATCGCACTCGTCTCGGTGGAATAACTGAAGTTCCTCCAGGAGTCAGTGATTTTGAATTGAGAATTTCTGTACCTAGTAATCAACCTTTACCATTGAAATTAAAACAGTTTAAAGCGGCTGGGTTCAGCGGTAAGGTCAGAAGGTAATCTTTGGATATTGGGATATATTTTATATACTGTTTATATACTGTGTGAGGGTAATTTATAACCCTCACCATTTTAAGTAAGTGACCTGTGACTTAAAACCCTGTTACTAAAGTAAAACGGGCTAAATTATTCAGAAGATCACCAACTATGTTTAAGGCCAGAAATGCTAAGATCGGGGAGAAATCCATACCACCCAAAGGGGGAATAATGGAACGAAAGAGATTTAAATAGGGGTCACTAATTTGACTTAAAGCCGCGAATGGTTGACTAGACCAGTCAACAGTGGGAAACCAAGTTAGTAAGACCCGAATAATCAGCAAATAGCTGTAAAAGGTGACAAAAGTGGCTAGGGTTGTAATGAGTAAATTCATGGCCGGGTGACTTTCCTGTTAAATATCAAACATAGATTCATGATGGGGAATTGGTAATGGATAATTGGTAATGGGTAATGGGTAATTGGTAATGGGTTATTTGTCATGACTAATATTAATACTATTGACATTTCCCAATTGTTGCCGCACATCATCAATTGTGGCATTAAGTTGGGCGATTTTATCTTCGAGCGATCGCCTGGTGGCTTCTATTTCTAAATTTTCATTAGCTGAAGCCCGCATTCGCCTTTTTTTATGTGTCACCGATTCATTATTCTCGTCAACGGTTAGGTCATTATCCGCTTCTAGATTTGCTGTTAAGTCTAGTCTAGAAGTAATCACCACACCCAAAACACCTCCAACCACACCACCAATTAATGTTCCCAGGAGAAAACCACTACCAAAACCATCTTGCTGACTCATATTTTTACCGCCTTTTAGAAAATAAGCAACCTCTGTTAATTCTTCAGCTATTTTCTGGCCTTAGCTGTAACTTAGCTTAAGTCCCAAAAATGCGATCGCCTGCATCTCCCAATCCTGGTACAATATATCCTCGATCATTAACCGTTTCGTCAATAGTAGCAGTGTAAACCGTTAAACCCGGATAAACAGCAGCTAACTTTTGTAAAGCCGGGGGTGCAGCAACTACAGAAATAATTCGAGTTAAAGAAGAATCAACACCTCTTTGGGTTAATTCTGCCATTACTGCCATTATAGAACCTCCTGTAGCTAACATTGGTTCAGTAATTAATACCCTGGTTTCCGGGTCAAATTTTTCGGGGAGTTTATTCAAATAACAAGTAGGTTCTAGGGTTTCTTCATTGCGTACCAAACCAAAATGGTAAATTGCAGCCAAAGGTAGTACACCAGCAGATCCCTCTAATAAGCCCAAACCAGCCCGCAAAATCGGCACAACAGCCACAGGTATGCGAGAGTCAATAAAAGTCGCTGGACAGGCAGCTAGGGGACTCTGGACCATTGTTTCTTGGGTGGGTAACCATTCCCTAGTAGCTTCATAAGTTAGCCACCTGCCTAACTCAGTGATAGCAGAACGAAATAATACCGATGGTGTAGCTACATCACGGGCAACTCCCAACCAGTGCTGAATTAAGGGGTGAGGTGGGACATAAATACGCAGTTGTTGTTGCGTCATAAAGAAAAAAGGCAGCCCGTTATTATATTAAGAACTAAGATAACTCCACAAAAAAAGATGCTCCCATCTTGTGGGATGGGCATCTTGCCCGTCCTTTTATTATTAGCAGGCTTTTCGGCCTGTACCACAAGAAATTTTGGGATATTTTTTATTTGCAAGTCTCTAGAAAACTATCATACTGCTATTTAACACTACGCGGGCTAATCCAATATCAGAATTTGAAACCTACCCAGGTGGCCACTGAGCAGTTCAACCGGGTCTAGGTGTAAGATGTGAGGTCAGACTTTATTGAGAAATATTTTTATTACTACTTGACAAATATTCTTAATTAAGGCTATATTGTCATCAGGTGTTCTCTCTATAAAGAATCGGCAGACGGGAAAAGTAAGCCATAGCAAGCTTTTCCTCGTTTTTTTGGCTATTATACCTATATAAAAATGCTCTTAAACTTTTAGTTATCTGTATTTTTTATATCATTGATCGTTATATAGGAGTTAATTTTTTAGTAATTATTAACAATAAATTATCCTCTTTTCCCGGCCTTTGAGCAGGAAAAGGAGGGTAATTCTGGTAATATTAGTGAAATATTAGTGAAATAGGTTTTTAGGGGGGAAGCTGACCTTTTTAGGTGCGTATTCAGCACAATTCATGGCTTTTTCCGTGAGAACAGTATCAGGTTTGACAGCACATTTTAAATAGTGGTTATTGGCAAAAAATTGACATTTTTTACAGGGAACTTTTTGTAAGATCTTATTGTTTAAGTATATTTTATCATCACCATTACTACGTAATTTATGAAAAATTAGCAGAAAAATAGCCCAAATGAAAATAAATCCCAGAGGAGCTAAAGATAGTGCTAAATCTGGTATTTGGATATTGTGATATTGTACTTGAACTTGTATTTTTTCTTGTTCAACTGCATTTGGAGCAAGTTTATTTTCCAATACCTGCTTTATATACATTTTATTTCCCCCATTGAACTATAATGGCTTTGACAAAAATCACAGAACCAGTTTTGTAACCTCCCCAAGATCAAGTCTGTTTCAATTGTGTTTTAATTGTGACTAATTGTTGATTATGAAACCTCTGATTTCCAGCATATTTGCAAATAATTAATAATCAACAAAATTTAAATCAAACAAAAATCAAGTATCAACTAATATCAACTGAGTTTTGATTTTAACCGAGTGATTGATCTAGACATGGGTGAAACTTAACCTTCAATTATAGGTTTAGCAAAAGAAAAGTTTAGTTATCTCTGTCAATAGTTTTGATTTTTATAATTTCAATATATACCCGGAGTTGTAGTTGTTAACACTGTCGAGTTTCAAACCGGATTTTTTTTGATAGAATTGTATAGATTTCCAGATTAATTCACCCCTGGATACAATTATTAGACATCTCCAGTAAAAATAGTAGAGAATAGTAGAGAATAGTAGAGACATTTCATGGAACATCTCTACTAGAAAACGCATATTTAATTTTCAGATCATGTCTAAGGTCAGCAATATTTACCTATTCCCTGTGATCTAATCTAGATTTAATATCAGCAGCAAAGTCTTCATATTTCCTCAAAGGAGTGACTTCTACTTGCACTTTTTGCCCATTTTTTTTGATGATAGGTAAATCTAGAAGAATTTGATCTAATGTATCTGGACTAGGAACATCAACAATGGCAATTACACGACGAGTACCAACACATTTCCATAAATCAACTATTACTCCAGCTTGTTTAGCTTGGACTGCTGTTTCTGCTTCTTCACTCCATATAGCAAACAATTCTTGTTGGCTCATGTTATCGGGGTATTCAACCTGAAAATCCAAATGGTAGAGCATATTTACCCTTTTTTGTGAGGACTTTAATAGTTTAAACTAAAATGGATGCAATTCTGAGTTTAACCTGGGGTAATTTCTTCTTGAACGGGACGAATAATAGGGGGTGGAGGTGGTAGTTCTGGTTGAAAGATTCCTGATAGTGCTTGTTCTAAAGTTTGTGCCATAACGATGCGGTTTTCATAGGCTACAATGACTCTGACTAAAGTGGGTAAACTATTCTGTGTAGCTTCTAAATAAATTGGTTCAACATATAATAAAGATTGTTCAATGGGAATTACTAAAAGATTACCTTGAATTACCCTAGAACCTTGTTGATTCCAGAGAGAAATTTGTTGGGAAATAACCGGATCTTGATTAATTCTCGCTTCAATTTGTTCCTGTCCATAAATTAAGCGTTCTTTGGGAAAGTTATATAATAGTAATTTACCGTAATTTTCACCGTCGGAACGTGCTGCTAACCAAGCAATTAAATTTGTCCGTTGTTTGGGTGTGTAAGGAAGTAATAAAATAAATTCTTCAAAGGGAAGATTAGGAAGACTGGTAATTAAATAATAAGGTTCAACTGGACGGGTTTCACTTCCATAGATTTCATTGGGAATTTGCCATTGATCTTCTCTATTATAAAACACTTGAGGATCTGTCATGTGATAGATCATTAAGCGTTCTGATTGAATTTTAAAATAATCTACTGGATAACGCAAATGATTATGGAGATTAACAGGTAAATTGTGAATATTTTGGAACATTTGAGGGAATATTTTTGACCAAGCGGTAATGATTGGATCTAAGGAATCAGCAATGTAAAATCTCACTGTACCATTGTAAGCATCAATTACGACTTTGACGGAATTACGAATATAGTTTATCCCCTCTTTACCTGTGTCAGAATAGGGATAATGATCGCTAATTGTGTAAGCATCAACTAGCCAATAAAGATAGTTTTTTCTTCCAGAAAACTGTTGATTTTTATCGTCTATATAAGCATCAGTCACAACTAAATAAGGATCACTATCGAACTTTAAAAAAGGAGCAATGGTATGAATTCTTTGATTAATATTTCGTCGAAATAATACTTTAGTTTCTGGTAAAAAATCTTGTGTAAATATCATTCTCCAATCTTTTAAATATATAGAAAATAGCCATTTTTTCCATAGAGAATTGATATTTATTCCTCCTGAACCGTCGTAGGTATTATAAGCATTATCACTACCGCTGGGATAATCTAATTCTTTAACTTTTGTCCCAGTCATGACGTGAGTATTAGTAATTTCTCCATAATAAATTCTGGGTTTATCAATGGGAATACTCTGACGAATATCTATACTAGAAGTATTTAAGGCGCTCTCTTTTTGACTAATATCTTTGACAAAATACTCTGGTAGTCCACCCGCAGCAACGGTATTTACAGGACTCATGGTAAAACCATAACCATGGGTATAAATCATATTTTTATTTACCCATGTTTGCGCTTGGGGAGGGACATTTTCATAATTCAATTCTCTGGCCGCAATTAATACCTGTTGTTTTTCAAAATTGTCTTTTTTGGGGTTACTTTTTATTAAATATCTATCAATATCAGCATCAGGAAATTGATAATAAGGTCGAATTTGTTGTAATTGACGGTTAGTTTTTAATAATGGTTCTTGGTCCCAAAGACGAATATTTTTAATTGTTAAGTTATTATTTTTTATATCCTCTGCTGTGAGTTTTCCTATGGGATTAAATATTTGAGAGTCAACGATATCTAAATTAAAAGCTTGACGAGTAAGGTTGATATTTCTCTCTATATAAGGTTTTTCTCTTTGTAATTCATTCGGTTCAACAATGAAATTTTGCACGGCCATAGGTAAAATGAAGTTACCCGTAATTATCAAAGTTAGATACATATATATACTATACTTTATCCAGCGATAATATGAAGATTTTTTTTTCCAAAATACAGTTAAATATAATGAATAAAAAGCTATAGCTATTGATAGGAAATATAAGATTGTATCTGCTGGTAATTGGGCTTTAATATCGGTATAACTAGCACCATAGCTGACTCCATTATCTGAATAAAGCAGTTGATAACGATTCAGCCAATAATTTAAACCAGCTACTAACATTAAACAGCCAAATAAGCCTAATAAATGACGTTTTTGTGATGTAGAAAATCCTCTAAAAATACCTTGATTGAGGCTATTCGCTGACAATAAATATGTGAGAATAACGCTAATAAATCCATATAAAGATAATCCTATTAACCAAAGTTCTAAGATTTCCCAAATGGGAAGAGAGAAAATATAAAAACTGATATTTTGATTGAATAATGGTTCAGAACTGTTGAAGGAAACAGGGTGAAAAAATAACAGAAATTTCTGCCAATTTTCAGCAATTATCTGCCCAAAAATCAAGCTTAAAAATACTGCGATCGCTCGTAACATAAATTTGCTATAAATTAATAAAGCAATAGATAATCCCCCAACTATTCCTAAATACCAATTTTGAGAAATGATCTTTTTTCCCAACTTCCAAATCATCTCTATTTTAAATACAATTGGTGCTGATAAATTTGATAAATTTGATTCAATGACTTTTCCAGTCCCATAAGCCAGCGCAATTTCTCCATAATATGCTAATATCAAACAAACTAACAAACTTAATCCTAATGTCAGCGGTAACAACCACTTTAATTTGATTTGATTGTTATTATTAGCTAATTCTAATTTTTGATCATTTTTGTGATAATATGGACTGAGAAAAGTGCTTAATTCTCGACTAATGTTGATTTCTCTCTCTGGAATATAATTATTATTTGGACTAGATTGTAATTTTTCAGCTAAAATTAGATTTCCCCATAAATAAACAACACTTAAACTGACAATAAACAGCCATAAACTACCTTGAGTTAACAATTTTAGAGAAAATACTTCTATATAACCAACTTCCTGAAACCAAAAAAATTCCGCACCTAAATCAGCAGCTATTTTCAAAAATAAGCACAACCCCAAGCAGAATATAAAAACTTTAACCCACCATTTCCCAAACCCAAACATTATCTTAGTATTAATCATTGGTTATAGCGTTTCCCAGTCTCATGAAGTACAAAATTATCTGCGTTTAATTATTACTGCTTGTACTATTTCCGTACTTAACAGCACCAGGGAAATGTTGATTTTTTAAACATTCTTGAATAAATCTTTTAGGAATCTCTTGACTTTCTCCCCAATGTTGATGAATATAAGAAGCATGAACATTAGATAAACCCCAACCTTCAAAACCTGTATTTTCATCACAGTCATAACGATAGGTATTAAACAATGGTTTTGAGTTATTAATTATTAAATGAGAACGATGAAATTCATGTCCAAAAATACTTGTGTTCATATCAATTAAAAAGGTATTTTCTAAAACAACTGCGCGACGATATCCTAATGTTAATTTTGGGTCCATTTGCGCTAAAGTTGGTAATATTCCTACCATTGGCCAAGTTTTACCATCAAAATCAATAATCTGCTCACATAAATACATTAATCCTCCACATTCTGCAATTGTCGGTATTCCTCCTAAAATCGCGTTTTTGACTTCTTGAATTAGGTTAACATTTGCAGCTAATTGTGATGCAAATACTTCGGGAAAACCTCCACCAAAATACATTCCTTGGATATCTTTTGGTAATTGATCATCATTTAATGGACTCCAAAATACTAATTCTGCTCCTAATTTCTCCAATATATCTAAGTTATCTTGATAGTAAAAATTAAAAGCTTGATCTCGTGCTACAGCAATTTTACAGAGTATTTCAGATTTAGGAATATGAATTATATTCTTCTTTAAGTCTTCTTTTATTAAGGGTGATTTTAAAAGTGGTAAAAGTTGCTCCCAATCAAAATAAATATCTCCTAAATCAGCTAAACTATCAATTATTCGATCTAATTTTGGTAATTCTGCGGTGGGAATTAAGCCTAGATGACGGTCAGGAATGGTAATATTGTCTTGTCTTCTTAATATACCTAAAATTGGTAATTGTAAAGATGCAAGAGATGCTTTTAATAATGATAAATGTCGTTCACTTCCTACTCTATTTAAGATTAAACCAGCAATTTTAATTCTTGGATCTAAGGAAGAATAACCATGAGCAATTGCAGCTACAGAACCGGATAAACGACTACAATCAATTACTAATATGATTGGTATATTTAATAATCTAGCAATATGTGCGGTACTAGCAAAGTCTGATAAGTTTCCAATACCATCAAATAAACCCATTACTCCTTCAATTAAACTATATTCACTTTGACAAGAATGATGATTAAAGCATTTTTGAATATAACTTTCTGAAGTTAATACCGGATCTAAATTTCGACAAGGAATACCAGTAACATATTCATGAAACATAGGGTCAATATAATCAGGTCCTACTTTAAAAGATTGTACATTTAAACCCCGACGACGTAAAGATGCTAAAAGTGTGAGTGTAACTGTTGTTTTTCCGACTCCGCTTTTTTCTCCAGCAATAATTATAGACATAAATTACAAAATCAAAGTTCAAAGTTTAAAGTTCAAAATCAAAATTAGACATCTGGTGAAAATTAATTTATTCAATCTGAATATGCTGTTTTTTATGCTTTTCTTGAAAATGTAGATTTAGATATTCTGACTTGAAAATACAAAAGGTAAAACCTTTAACAAAACATTCCCAGTCTAGAGACTGAGAACAAGAATTGGGAACGAGAAAGGAAAAACGAGAAAACATTTTTATTGTTGTTTTTTTTGTTGTCTTTGTTTAATTTCCGTAGGAGAAATCATACTATTAATTTTCTCAGTATCTGTCATCATCATGATAATACCTTCTGTATTATTACAAATTAAAGGACTAAAAGCAATATAACATTGAATTTGTTTACCGCGACGATTAATGCCATTAATGAGTATTTCTTGAAATTTCTTTTTATTAGACAGGATATCACGAATTGGAGTTCGTAGTTGTTCTACAGGTAAACCAATATCTAAACTAAACCAAGATTTATTAATTACTTCTTCTTGACGTAAACCCCACATATCCTCAACTGCATGATTCCAAATCAAAATATTAAAAT
This sequence comes from Dolichospermum sp., assembly GCA_046070105.1. Classification (GTDB taxonomy): domain Bacteria; phylum Cyanobacteriota; class Cyanobacteriia; order Cyanobacteriales; family Nostocaceae; genus Dolichospermum. Next base: position 21,313 of record JBJUHT010000123.1, on the reverse strand, counting down.
TTATATCTATAACAACCATTCCCATTTGCAGACAACTTAAAATAGCAGACATAAAGGTATTAGTTTTATCTAGTTCATAAGTACGATCACTAAGTTCATGATTAATTGCTCGCAGTTCATTATTAGTAGATTGCAATTCTTCATTTATGCTTTCCATTTCTTGATTTGTAGATTGCAGTTCTTCATTAGTGGTCTCCAATTCTTCATTAGTGGATTGCAATTCTTCATTAGTGGTCTCCAATTCTTGTCGAGAGCGTTGCAATGCTGATTGCAGTTTGATATAACGGGTAACATCGTTAAAAGTAACTGTTACACCAAGAATGTTTTGATCACTATCTTGTAAAGGAATAATTCGTACATCTAAATACTGAATTTCGGAATTAGACTGATAACGTTCAATATTAGTTAATGTAATTGGACGAGATTCATTATATACTTGGTCAATAAGCGATCGCAATTCTAGAGGTCTATAAGATAATTCTAAGTCTTGAAAAGGGCGATTTATATCTTGAAGTGTTAATTTAAATAAATTGCGAGCTTGATTATTAATCATGATTAAAATTCCTTGATTATTAATAACAATCTGAGCGCTAGATGCTTTATCAAAAGCTAATTCTCTCACTCTAATTTCTTGAGACATATTAGATGATTTTTGATGCTGTAAATTAGCCATTATCAATTGACGATTACGCACATTTCCCGAAAATACTTTTGCAAAGACACGATCTTTTAAATTTACAGGCGTAAATAAATTAGCATGAGTTACTAACATTTCTGCTTTTCCTAAAAACAGATAACCATGATCATTGAGAGCAAAATGAAAACGATTAATAATGCGTCCTTGTGTTTCCAAATTGAAATACATTAAAGTATTACGACAAACCAATAAATCTAAACGAGAAATTGGTGCGTCCTGAAGTAAATCATGACGGCCGAAAATTACAGCACGACGTAAATCTTGGTGAACAATATAATTTTTATTATTTAAATCAAAGTATTTATTGCGTAGTTCCAACGGGACACTGTGAATATTTTTCCCTGAATAATTAGCTTGACGTGCTTGGTTTAAGGCTTCCTCGTCTATATCTGTAGCGTAGATTTTTACGCGCTGACGAAAATCTTCAATTCCTAATATTTCCGCGAAGATGATAGCTAAAGTATAAGCTTCTTCTCCCGAAGCACAACCAGCACTCCAGATTCTCACTTGCTGGTCAAGTTTCTTTCTAAGAATATTAGGGATAATATCTTTAGCTAAATAATCCCAAGCTGAAGAATCACGAAAAAAACTGGTTACATTAATCAGAATAGTATTAAATAAAGCTTTAAATTCATCGGGATGAACTTCTAAATAGTCTTGATAATCACTAAAATTTTCTATGTTCAAATACTGCATTTGTTTAACAACACGACGCATTATAGTTGAACGTTTATAACCTGAAAAATCAAAGCCTCGATTAATTTTCAGATATTGTAGAAGACTCTCAAAATTAATATCTTTAATATCAAAATTAGGAATATTTGGCATATTTATTTTTACTAAATAAATGATTTAACCCCATTTTAGGGTATCAAAATTTCCAATTCATTTTATCTATCTATAGATAGATAAAATTTTCGGCGTTGTGTGAATTGAAATTGGTAATTGGTAGTAATGGGTAATTGGTAATGGGTAATGGGTAATGGGTAATTGGTAATGGGTAATTGGTAAATCGAAGAACCTAACTTTCTGCTTCTAAAGCCTTTTTTGCTTCCGATAATTTTCGTTTATATTCTTCACTGATTTTTGGGTATTGTAAATTTAATTCTTGTAACTTTTGGCAAATAATATCTGCTACTATTAATCTTGTAAACCACTTGCGATCGGCCGGGACAATATACCAAGGAGCAAATTCCGTGCTAGTGTGGTTAAAGACTTCTTCATAAGCATTCATATAATCATCCCAAAAACGGCGTTCTTGTAAATCACTAGCGGAAAACTTCCAATTTTTTTCTGGTGATTCAATACGTTCTAAAAATCTCTTTTTTTGGACTGATTTTGACACATTGAGAAAAAATTTAAGAACAATTACACCATTATTAACTAAATATTTTTCAATATTATTAATTTCCTCAAAACGCTGTTTCCATATTTGATCACCTTTAGGAAAAATGGGTAATTGTTGTTTTTTAAGAATTTCTGGATGTACACGCACTATCAGTAATTCCTCGTAATAAGAACGATTAAAAATACCAATTCTTCCCCTTTCTGGTAAAGCCCGCATTGAGCGCCATAAATAATCATGATCTAACTCTTCTTCGCTGGGTGCTTTAAAACTAAATACCTGACATCCTTGAGGATTTACGCCAGACATAACGTGTTTAATGGTACTATCTTTACCAGCAGCATCCATAGCCTGAAAAATAATCAACAGAGAATAAGTATTTTGAGCATAGAGAATATCTTGATACTTAGCTAACTGTAAAATACCCGCCTTTAATTTTTTGACAGCATCACCTTTTTGATGAAATTCACACTCATAACCTGGATTATAATCCTTGACCAAAGAAATTTGCGAACCTGGTTTGACAATATAAAGATCATGATTCATTGAAAAAAATTAGCACTCCTATAAGACCTTTAAACTTAATCCTAAAAAATCCCAAAACAACCTAAATATCACCTTCCTCCTCCGTGTCCCCTGAGACTCTGCGGTTAGAGAAAAAACCCTGAAACCGCAGAGAGAGGGAGTCAAAAAAATCAAAAAAATCAAAAAAATAATATGTTATTTCCTGACTTCTAAGAAACAGAAGATTGTAATTTGGTTAACTCCGCTAAAACTTCCCTACTGTGAATACTAGGATTAACCTTGACAAAAGTTGCGCGTAAAATACCTTGAGGATCAATAATAAAACTATGGCGCATAGAGAAAAAATTCATCCAAGAACCATAAGCCTTACTAACTGTTCCCGTAGTATCAGCTAACAAAGGAAATTTTAACCCTTCGGAATCACAAAATTCCGCATGAGAATCAACATCGTCAGCACTGATACCAATAACTTGAGTATTTTTCTCAATGTACTTAGATAGGTCTTGCTGAAAACGTCGGGCTTCAATAGTACAACCAGAAGTAAAATCTTTAGGGTAGAAATACAGAACTACCCACTGACCGCGAAAATCAGCCAAAGATATTTTACCATTGCCTGTATTAGTTGGTAAAGTAAATTCTGGCGCTAGTTGATTAATTGTCGGTAATTTACCGCCTAAAGCTTGAGCATTGGGTGTAAAAGTTAACCAACTAATCAAAGCTAAACAAGTAGCAAATAAAATGCTCAAAAAATTGCGACGGGAAATCATGGTTTAAACCAGAAAAATAACTTCATATAAGTTTACATTCTTCTCGTCCCTTATTTTCACTCTCAATGAGATTCTGGTGGTTTTTCGATACTTTCAATGTATTGGCTATCTATGAGAAAAGCCCCCCTCGTAAAGCGTACACCCCAATAACCACCAGGGCGACAGTCAATAACTATACCTTCTTCCCCAAGGTGAATGACATCAGCAGGACGTAACATAGGCATAGGTTCAGCAGTTTTCAGGTATGGTGGTAAGGATACCACACGCACCCTACTACCAATTGGGAATTGTGGCGACATTTTGTAATAATTTGTATTCCATAATTTTGCAAACGGTTAACTTTGCGTCTTTGCGCCTTAGCGTGAGACTAAATCATACCTCGATTATACAACACTCAAAAACATATCTAGAAAATTATGTTACGTGATTTTAAAACCAGAAGTGAATTAGTTACATACCTGCGGGAACAGTTTCCCCAAGCAGCAGATGATCATGTTAGTAATATTCCAGGGGGAAGGAAAGCAGCGGAGGAAGCACTCAGGGAAATTGATCCGGTAGCTTATGCAAAAACACGCAATTTTTTAGATGGTAATGTTACTAAATTGTCAGCTTATATTCGTCATGGTGTTTTAAGTTTGGGAGAAATTCGAGAATATGTACTTAAACTAGTTGAGAAACCAGATGATGCTCATAAATTGATTCAGGAATTAGCTTGGCGTGACTACTGGCAGAGATTATATGTTAAACTAGGAAACGGAATTTGGCAAAACCAAGAAGAATATAAAACCGGTTATCTACCCACAGACTATACAGCCAAACTACCAGAAGATATCTCCACTGGAACTACAGGGTTAGTTTGCATTGACAGCTTTAGTCAGGAATTGCGAACAACAGGCTATCTCCATAATCATATCAGAATGTGGTTGGCAGCTTATATTATCCATTGGCGACGGGTGCAATGGCAAGCCGGCGCAAAGTGGTTTTTGCAACATTTACTTGACGGTGATCCAGCAAGTAACAATATGTCATGGCAATGGGTAGCAAGTACATTTAGTCACAAACCCTATTTTTTCAACCGCGATAATTTAGAACGTCACACAAGGGGAATTTATTGTCGCAAATGTCCTTATTTAGGAAAATGTGACTTGGAAGGAAGTTATGAACAAATAGAACAGCGACTTTTTCCCAAAGCGGAATTTAGTAAACAACATCATAGTCAAACCTGGCAAAAAGGAAATAAACGCAAATAAGCACTTTCCTCGCCTCTGTTGATTTTTACCTAAGTAGGTAAACGGAAAAAACCGACACAAGTAACGAAAAGTAAAGTTCCCTATTCCCTATTCCCTGTTTGTTCCCTGTTCCCTGTTCCCTGTTTGTTCCCTGTTCCCTGTTCCCTATTCCCTGTTCCCTGTTTGTTCCCTGTTCCCTGTTCCCTGTTCCCTGTTCCCTATGTTCCCTATTCCCTGTTTGTTCCCTGTTCCCTGTTCCCTATGTTCCCTATTCCCTGTTCCCTGTTCCCTGTTCCCTGTTCCCTGTTCCCTTGTCATAACGACAATTTTTAACGCTAATCTACTTATTTGTTAATAAATGTAAAGAACAGATACCACCAGCAAAATCAAATGATATATTAAATCCATAGGACACCAAACAGATAAGAAACCAACCAAAAAGGGCGAATGATCTAGTGTCCCCTGTCATCAGCCCAGCAAATTACAGCATTATTGATGATCAAGTGGCAAGTAGCCAATTGTGAGTGGCGAGGCCAAATCCCAGAGCGGAAAGACGTAGAGATGCTGTGTTTGTATTTCCACAAGTCCACCTTTAGTAACTTAGATTCACTTACTTTACTTTAATCATTTGAAAGCTGCAAATTCACTATAACCCGGTCAAACTTGATCGGGTTTTTAGATATTTATAGCTTGTTTGCATGGGAAAATTATGAAAAAATAATTGAAAAATGCAAAGCGCCGCTATTTTTCTTTCCCCGTCAGATTCAAAAGCCATTGTACAGCACTTTCTACATCTGGAACTTGTTCTCCTGGGGGTATAGGTGGACGTTTGACCATCACAACTTTTATACCTAGTTTTCGGGCGGCGATAATTTTAGGATATGTGGCACTACCACCGCTATTTTTGCTCACAATAGTATCTATATTGTATTTGAGTAAAATTCCCTGTTCCTGTTCTAAATTAAAGGGACCGCGATCGCTGATGATCAAACCGGGTGGTAGTATAACATTGGCTGCTGGGGGATCAATCATCCGCATTAAAAACCAAATTTCTGCTAAATTTGCAAAAGTAGCAATTTCTTGTCTACCAATTGTTAAAAATACTCGTTTGGATTGATTTGATTTTGATAAAGCAGCTGCTGCGGCCAGATTATTTTCCACTTCTAACCAGTTATCACCCTCTAATTTTTCCCAAGGTGGACGAATGACCATTAATCGTGGAATACCTACTTCCTGCGCGGCTGTGGCTGCATTTGCAGAAATTTGATCAGCGAAAGGATGGGTAGCATCAATTAGTAAATCAATGTGCATTTCTCGTAGATAAGTAGTCAATCCGGCTACACCACCAAAACCGCCAATCCTGACATTACCAACGGGAAGGTTAGGTTTACGGGTACTACCAGCTAAAGAGGCGATCGCTTCAATATCAGGAATATTTGCTACTTTAGCAGTTAACTTGATCGCATCACCAATCCCACCTAAAATTAAAACGCGCAACATATAAATTTTATTAACTTTGAACTTTGGATCTTTACTATTTACTGAATTATGGTTAATAACTAATGTTGATTGAGACTAGATTTGAGAGTTTTAACTTGGTTTTGTAATTTTTCCACGGTTTGGACATGAGATTGTTGTAATGCAACTAATAACCAAATCGAACTACCAGTAAATATTGTCAGCACAGCTATTAAAAGACTTATTAGCAATTTTACCTGAAAATTGAGACGTTTGACCTGATTTTGATCTATAGTTTGGGAACTAGCAGCTATATTTTCAGGTTCATTTTCTACCACCACCTCTATTTTTAGAGCCTCCTCTTGAGGAAATGTAACTTTACTTTTTAACCATGCAGTAATCAACTGAGGACAATTATTTTTCACCCATTTCCAGGCGAATATTTTCACCGCTGGTTTAGATATTTTGGTCATAAATTTCAGAGTTTTATTGAGAGTTCCTAACTGAAACTTTTGGTTAATTAAATTGGTGATACCGATATCATATAAACAATCAATAAGTAACTTAATTGTGATTTCTTCATTATAAACTAAAGTTTTTATTAATACAAGCACCTCATTCATCAATTTTTCTTCTCGGTCTTTTTCTGGAGAATGTTGTTTTAAATTTTTTGATATTTTTACTGGTTCAGACATATTAGACCTCTGGAAGAATTAATTTCATGTTATAATTAGTGTTCGGCTTAATTTTAGATAGTGATAATTACATCATCATAAAACATAAAACAACACCCAAAAATAGATAAAACCTAAAACGATTTATCATACCACAGAAACAATTGTGCCAGAGGTCAATCCTAATTTTGAGTATAAGTTTTGTTTTTTTTGAAATTGACCTCACTTTCATCTACCTGTCGAGTAAATTTCCGAGATACAGCAAATTGTCATCAAACCCGGAACAAGAACCCCACCCCCATTATCCTTTTCTTCCCCCGCAGCAGGGGGATTAAGGGGGGTGCGAGGAGGAGGCTAAGATATAGCTTATATGATTGGAAATCGCTGTAAATGGAGCGGGGTTTTTATATACAGTATTTATTAACCCCAATTCTCCACGTAAATTGCGGATAAAGTATAATTTAGATTATTTATTACCCTGGTAGATCTAATGCAATTAACAAAGCTTGTTCCAGATGTGCCATAACAACCTCAGAAAGTACACCTCTTAAACGCAAAAAGCGGGTCTTAGATAATACCCGCACCTGATCTGCCATGGCGATCGAGTCTTTTTTGAGTCCACCATCTGGTGCTAAGATTAAAACTTGAGTGGGGTAAACTCGCTTCCCGTCTTGATAAGTGGTACAGGGTACTGCTAAAACTACTGGGCTGGATAGATTAATCACATCACGACTAACTATAATCACTGGACGAGTTCCTCCTTGTTCTGAGCCTTCAGTGGTTTCTAGACGCGCATCATACACCTCACCCCTTCTCATCTTGGAGATTCCCCTAACTGCAACGCCTCCCACTGGGCTGTAGCAAATTCTACCTCTAGTTTGAGGACTTCAGCCTGATAATCTGGATCATTAGCCATTTCTGCTAATGCGGCATCAATTTCAGAACGCTTCTGTACGGCTAGTTCCCTGCGTAAAGCTTGCGCGACAAAATCATTGCGGTTTTTAGCTTTTCCTTCCATAACCGCTTTATCTGTGGCTTCTAGGAGTTCTCTGGGAATAGTTAACGTCGTGCGAACGGTTTCTGTTTTCATAGTGCGTTCATGATTTTGATGACTGAAGTGATGCCTTATATCATATCGTTTTCCGCATCACACAAAATTAAAAATTAAAAATTAGTCATTCTTAATTGTTTATTCTCAATTTTCCCGGATACTTTTCTAATTTATCACCTAAAACACCACCAATTGTGGCAATCTGAGAAGTATAACCTCTGGCGATCTGATATTTTAATTACAGAAAATCTACCTGTTGGGATTATGCAAACTCTGTCAACTCTGGAAATTAGCAAGACTACATCTAGTCAACCAACCTTTGATACCACTATTAAACGCCGTAAAACCCGCGCTGTTAAAGTAGGGGATGTGATCATTGGGGGAGGATACCCAGTGGTAGTACAATCAATGATCAATGAAGACACCCTAGATATTGACGGTTCTGTAGCTGGTATTCGTCGTCTCCATGAAATAGGCTGCGAAATTGTCCGTGTTACAGTCCCCAGTCTTGGACACGCTAAAGCATTGGCAGAAATTAAACAGAAATTAATTCAAACTTATCGTGATGTACCAATTGTGGCTGATGTCCATCACAATGGTATGAAAATCGCCTTAGAAGTCGCCAAGCATATTGAAAAAGTGCGAATTAATCCAGGGTTGTATGTATTTGAAAAACCCAATACCAGCCGCACCGAATATACAAAAGCTGAATTTGACGAAATTGGTGAAAAAATCCGCGAAACTTTAGCCCCGCTGGTAATTTCCTTGCGTGATCAAGGTAAAGCCATGCGAATTGGCGTAAATCATGGTTCTTTAGCGGAAAGAATGTTATTTACCTATGGGGACACACCAGAAGGCATGGTAGAATCCGCCATAGAGTTTATCCGCATTTGTGAATCTTTGGATTTTCATAATGTCGTCATCTCCATGAAAGCCTCACGAGTTCCTGTCATGGTGGCTGCATATCGTCTCATGGCCAAACGTATGGATGATTTGGGTATGGACTATCCTCTCCATCTAGGCGTGACCGAAGCAGGGGATGGAGAATATGCTAGAATTAAATCTACTGCCGGTATTGCCACATTACTAGCTGACGGTATTGGTGATACAATTCGTGTATCTTTGACGGAAGCACCAGAAAAAGAAATTCCCGTTTGTTACAGCATTCTGCAAGCTTTAGGTTTGCGGAAAACAATGGTGGAATATGTCGCTTGTCCTTCTTGTGGACGGACTTTATTTAATTTAGAGGAAGTGCTACACACAGTCAGAGAAGCCACTAAACATTTAACTGGGTTAGATATTGCTGTGATGGGTTGTATTGTCAATGGACCGGGAGAAATGGCAGACGCTGACTATGGTTATGTTGGTAAAACCCCCGGTTACATTTCTCTATATCGTGGTCGGGAAGAAATTAAAAAAGTTCCCGAAACCCAAGGGGTAGAAGAGTTGATTAATCTGATTAAAGCGGACGGACGTTGGGTAGAACCTTAATTTATCAAACTTTTACTTCTTTCCCTCTGTTAGATTACTTATTTTTTTAAACTAACTGCAAAGAAAGTTAATAATTTTTGAGGGGGGAAGGGGTAGAAAAATGATTTTTGATTTCTTCCTCAGGATCAAGATTTACGGGATTTGAGGATTTTCATAATTAGGAACTTGCCAATAAAAAACAATACCCATAAAGTTTACTAAAGTTTACTGTGGTGCGGGCATCTTGCCCGCAGAATATTAATATTAATAATATTCCTATTACTCTAAATCAGGTTCTACACCCAATGATCTTAATTGAGCAATTAATCTTTATTGAGAATATCTTTAGGAGTCAATGGACATTTTTCTGGGAAAGTTTCACTAGGTAAACCTGTTTTTTGAATTGCTTGTTTTCCGGCTTTGAAACAAAATGTATCGGGTTAAAACCATCAGATTAATTGCCTAAATTATGAAGAATTGTCAAGTCTTCTGGCTGTAAGTCCTTCACTACCATAAAATCCTGAATTGGGAATTACTATTTCCTGGCTTCTATTACCTAGTTTTTGTGTTTGTTAATTACTCATCAGTCTGGTAATATACGTAAATAACGATTAATTAGTAATTATCAATTACTAATTACCAATCGTTGTGTTAGATTAGTCATACTTGACATATATTTTTGATTTTTGTCCTTTGACACAGCTGTCATTATGGTAATTACAAAGAGTAAGCTGGTTTTAAGTGCTACAGTGATAACGCTTTCTACAATCGCTGTTACTAGTCTTGGCATTCATTCGATTGGTAAAGCTTCATTTAAAGACAGTCACAAGGATTTAATAGATGAAGTTTGGCAGATTATTAACTACCGATACGTAGATGGAACTTTTAATCAGGTAGATTGGCAAGCTGTTCGTCAGGAATACTTAGGCAAGTCCTATACTGATGAAAAAGAGGCTTATAAGTCCATCCGGGAAATGCTGAAAAAGTTGGAAGACCCTTACACGCGGTTTATGAACCCGGAAGAATTTAAGAATTTGCAAGTTGATACCTCTGGAGAACTTACAGGTATTGGTATCACTATTAGTCAAGATGAAAAAACTAAACAACTACTGGTTATTGCTCCTATTGAAGATACACCAGCATTTAAAGCAGGTATTTTAGCCAAAGATATTATTCTCGAAATTGATGGTAAAAACACCAAGGGAATGGATACAAATGATGCAGTATCCCTGATTCGTGGCAAAGCAGGAACTAAGGTGAAACTGACGATTTTACGTAATGGTCAGAAAAGACAATTCAATATCCAACGAGCGCGAATTGAAATTCATCCTGTGCGCTATTCAGAAAAGAAAACTCCATCTGGTAATATTGGCTACATTCGCTTAAATCAATTCAGTGCTAATGCTAGTAGGGAAATGAAAGATGCTATTGAAAACTTAGAAGCTAAAAAGGTTTCTGGATATATTTTAGACTTACGTGGTAATCCCGGAGGTTTGCTATACGCGAGTGTAGAAATTGCCCAAATGTGGATGAATAAAGGCACTATTGTTTTTACTATTGACCGCCAGGGTACGCAAGACAAACAAGTAGCAAATGGCTCTGCTTTGACTAATAAGCCCTTGATAGTATTAGTAGATAAGGGTTCAGCCAGTGCTAGTGAAATCCTTTCTGGGGCGTTACAAGATAACAAAAGGGCGATTTTAGTAGGAAATCAAACTTTTGGCAAGGGTTTAGTCCAATCTGTACAACCTTTAAAATCTGGTTCAGGTTTAGCCGTAACGATTGCTAAATATCATACTCCCAGTGGAAAAGATATTAATAAACATGGTATTGATCCCGACGTAAAAGTAGAATTAACTGATGCCCAACGCCAAGATTTATGGTTGCGTGAACGGGATAAATTAGGGACTCTTGCAGATCCGCAATTTGCGAAAGCTGTGGAATTATTAGGTAAACAAACTACTGGAAATACAAGTACAACCAAGAGAAATTAAAGAATCTGGAGTTATCTTGATATAAAACAACACTGATTATCAATTAGGATGTTGGCTTTAGTGTTGGGTAGCGGTGGAACGAAACCCAACAGCCCTGACTGATAGTGGTAAAATATAGACATTGCATGAAACCCTATCACCAGAAACAATTAATATCTCAAGTTAAATTTGACAAATTTATAATTATGATGATGTTCAAAATTTATCAAATTTTCTTCTGGAATACTTCTTAATTTCGATAAGTGTTAGCTTTGGAAAATGTGGAAATATCTATATCAAAATTTGACAATTTTGGGAAATAAGTTTATGATCAACATGGTTAATCAAAATATTTTAATCCTTCGCCCAAAATTTAACATATTTTGGGCTATTTTTATCGCTTCTTCCGCTTCTCGTCTGGCTAATTTTTCTGGTGATATAGTCAATTCAGGAAAAATTCTTCCTCTTCTTACAATTCTTTTTGATGTTATGTGAGTCATATTATTAACTTAAACTCCAGTTATTATTTATTTTAACTTGAATTGTGCTAATAGTTTTATGTATTTCTCAACCCAGACCAACTACTAGCAATAGGCATTCTCCAACCAGTCCCAAAAGCGCGGTCAGTGATTTTTAAACCCGGTGCAGCTTGTCTGCGTTTAAATTCCGCACGAGATAATAACTGTAATACCTTATCTACAATTACCGGGTCATGACCTGCACTAACAATTTCTGCTACTGATTGATGTTGAGAAATAAAACGATCAAGAATATCATCTAAAATATCATAAGCTGGTAGAGAATCTTGGTCAACTTGACCCGGTTTCAGTTCTGCACTAGGTGCTTTTGTGAGAATATTTTCGGGAATAATCTCCTTTTGTTGATGAGAATTTAACCATTTACATAGAGAATAAACGCGAGTTTTCGGAACATCTGCAATCACAGATAAACCCCCGTTCATGTCACCATAAAGGGTACAATAACCAACGGCCATTTCTGATTTATTGCCAGTAGATAAAAGCAAATAACCGAACTTATTAGAAATGGCCATTAACAAATTACCACGAATACGAGATTGGAGATTTTCTTCTGCTATCCCAAATTCTGTACCGGCAAATAAATCATTTAAAGATTGATCAAAAACTTGCATTAATTCCCCAATGGGTAAAATCTCGGTTTGAATATCTAAATTTTCTGCTAATGCTAAAGCGTCACTAATAGAATGTTCCGAACTATAGGGAGAAGGCATTAAAATACCAATTACATTTTCTTTACCTAAGGCCGCAGTCGCAATAGCAGCAACTAAAGCAGAATCAACTCCCCCACTTAAACCTAATAAGACCTTAGAAAAACGACATTTATGAACATAATCTTTAACTCCTAAAACCAAAGCATTCCAAATTTCCGCTTCTTCAGATTCATAAACAGGGGAAATATTACCTAATACTAAATCTTGTTGATTTGCATTAAATTCAACCGTAATAAAATCAGATACAAAACCCTGACCACGAGCGATAATTTCCCCTTGTCTATTAACAGCAAAACTCCGGCCATCAAAAATCAAATCATCATTTCCGCCAACTTGATTTGTATAAATAATTGGTTTTTGGAAACTAACTGCACTATGTTTTAACATTGCTTCCCGCAGATTTTGCTTACCAACAGTATAAGGAGAAGCAGATAAATTAACAATTAAATCTATATTGGAATTTACTAAATCTGCAATGGGATTAATTGGGTAACTGCGCTTACCCCAAAATTCCTCATCATTCCATAGATCCTCACAAATTGTCACACCAATTTTCAGATGATCTAATATTAAATAATTGGCTTCTATTCCATTTTCAAAATAACGATGTTCATCAAAAACGTCGTAAGTTGGTAATAGTCTTTTATGAAAAAATTGCTGAATTTTACCATTTTCTAATAAAGCCATACTATTAAATAAATTTTTACCTCCAGTGATACAAGCTTGGGAATTTTTCACAACTGTTCCCGCCAATACAGCTAAATTTGCAGGTAAATCTTCAGCTAATTTTTGTAATGTCTGATTCATTGCAATTACAAAACTAGGGTTGAGCAAAAAATCTCTAGGTGGATAACCACAAATTGATAATTCAGGTGTTAATAATAAACGGACACCTGTTAATGATGCTTGTTGAGACATTTCTAGAATTTTTTGAGCATTTCCAGATAAGTCACCGATAATAGGATTAATTTGAGCAATAGCGATTTTCATAGCAGTATTTACGGAAAAAATTACATTATCAACACCAACTTGAAAGTTGGATCAAGGTTTTTGGTTTATGGGTTGGAAAATCTCTTTTTGGTGATGTATTCGCATTTGTATAAATGCTGTTGATAAATATAGGCAACTACCGGAGGCGTGAGAGTATTCATATCTCCTTGTTCACGAAAAGCTGTGGAGGAAACATCTAAACCAATTAAATTAGCAATGGCAATTTTTCCGCCTATTTGTTTAACTTTTTCTAAACTTGAATTATCTATGATATATCCTGGTCTGGGAATTACCAATAATTGCACTTGCTGTAATAAATCTTGAATATGATACCAGCGCGGTAATTGATTTACTAAATCAGCACCAATTACTAAAGTATATTCAATATGTTCACCCCATTTTAATTTGGCTTTTTCTACGGTTTCTAAGGTTCTCCAACTGCTCAAATCTTGTTCCAAGGCAATATTTTTTCTAGAGATATTAATATCCTTAATTAACAATTCTAACATGACCGCCCGATGAGATAAAGGCGTTTGTTGGGATTTTAAAGGATTATCCGCAGCCCAAACAGCTACCCAATCATAATGTTCAGATAACCATTTCAGAATTACTAAATGTCCCGCAGTCGGTGGATCAGCACTTGTACCAAATAAAGCAATTTTCATGATATTTTGAGAATGTTAATAGAATGTCTCTTTAGTTTATGGTAATATTTACTATAAATAATGTCAAGTCCTCGTTAATAAATGATAACAAATTTCCTAAAATCCTATATTTATAGCGGAAATTATCTACAATTTCACCAATAATTCACTGATTAATTTATTAATAGTAAAAACTATTATTTTAAACTGAAAATATCTAATTATAAATTTTCGGTTACAATCAGGAGTAAATCAAAATCATGATTATAAAGTATTGCAAAGTTATTTGAAAAAATGTTATGTTAAGTATAGATATATGGAGAATAAGAGCAAATAAATAATGGCCGTATTATAATTTAGACATTGCATTAAAAAACTGAAAAAAAGGGCTATAAGATTATGGTTATCTCCAGAATGCTTACCAATATGGCTCAGTTTATTTCTGAAGCCTTTATGCGGATTTTTACCCCTGCTAATGACGCTTATCCTGTGATTGGGGTGCAGCCTTTTACTGGTAGTATGTATAAGAGAGGTAGAGCGGCTTGGTAGCTTTTAATTTGATAAAAGTTACAATGTCTATTAATGCTAACCAAGGTCAGGTATTATCTATCTTACCTTGGTTTTGCTATGTTTAAGGAGGAAATACCCCTGAAATTTTTTAGAATTTAGTGAAATATGAAACTACAAAACTTTTTGGGAACAGGGGAAAAATGGGGATACGCAGCGATCAAAAATTTCCTGGCTAATAGTCAATTAACGTCAATTAACATCAATAAATCCCCAATATAAATTAATTATAAATTGGGGATTCAAAACCTAGAAATTACATTTCTCTTAACATTCCTTCCACTCTATTAACACTATCTAGATCATTGCTAAGACGATATAAACTTAAAGCTTTTTGTAAAGCGCTAGTTGCTTTGCTATTTTGACCCTTCTTTTTAAACATTCCTGCCATTAACTCATAGGTGCGGGGGTTATTTTGATTGAGTTCTAATGCTTTTTGATATGCCCACATAGCAGATTCAAAATCGCCTAATATTGCCTGAGTCACACCCAAACCTAGATAGGCGTTAATATTATTTCGATTCAGTTGAATGGAACGACGATAGGCTTCTTTAGCTCCAGTAATATCCTTGGTGGCACTTTTAATGTAACCTACAGCATAATAGAAATCGCTGTTATTGGGATTAATAGCAATAGCCCGACGATAAGCACTTAAAGCTGAGGGAAAATTTCCTATTTGAGTATATAAGTAGCCAATACCAGCATGAATTTTCGCATTTTTGGGATCTAATTTTGCTGCTTGTTGATAAACAGCGATCGCTCCATTATAATCTTTATTATCTACGAGTCTTTTTCCGTCTTCTATCAAGCTTTTTAACTCTGTATTGTCAGCTTGTGCTAATAATAGATCAACTTTGGCCACTACAGGTGTGCTAGTTAAGAAACATCCCAATAATAAGACAGTTAAGACAAATGATGTTTTTTTGTACACAGTCAATTTCCCCCTTTTCTTCAATTGTTCTTATTCATACATTAAAACAAAAATATTTATTTTTGTAATCTCTATTTATTCATATTTACCAGGACTTACGCAAAATATCTCTCAAACCCTCTTTTCTTCGTTCTCTTCGTTCCTATGCCTTCGGCACGCTTCGCGAACGTGGTTCATTATTCCGTGACTTGTGCGTAAGTCCTATTTACATAATATGTATTATTATAATATATAATAATGTTTTCTTAAATCACTTGACATTTTCGGCACTATAGCACTAGATTAATAATTAATTCAACCCATCCGTACTCATCAATAATGTTTAAATAGATCTATGCTTTTAACTACTACTGATGTTATTCAAGGTGCTGTAATTCAGTCATACTTAGGTATTGTGACAGCAGAAGTTGTTTACGGTAGCAATTTCCTGCGGGATTTTTTGGCGAGTATTCGGGATATTGTCGGTGGCCGCACTGGTAGCTATGAGCGTCTCTTTGAAGAAGGACAACGCAAGGCCATGGAAGAATTAGAACAAAGAGCGCAGCGCTTAGGCGCGGATGCAGTTGTTGGTATTGCAGTTGATACAGGCACAATTAATGTTGATCAATCTGGTGTTTTATTAGTAATTACGGCCACAGGAACAGCCGTAAAAATTCGTTAATATTTTGCTGATTTTGTAGCAAACATTTATTCATCTTTAAGTAATAAAATATTACTGAAGCTACCACTTGAGAAATGCTTCCTCAATTCCTTTTTCTCTTTTAATTTTAGCATCAGTTTCAAACCAGGTAATAATTTGTTTTGTTGTCAATTCCTCAATAGAAACATCATATTCTTGAGCAATATGTTGTAAAATCCGCAAAGAAGAAATAGTCAATCTAGTTAAAAACTTCTCAGGAGAAGACAACAAAGCCGCGTCAACTTGAGCAGATTCTTCAGCAGATAAAAATTGGGTTGATGATTGATTAGGTGCGATATCCATAAAAATTCAAAATTCTGTTTAATCGAGAAATTGGCTTTCTACCATTAAATCATATTATTGTAATCCCTGAGCAATAAAAGCTGACCAATAGCGAAGATGTGCAAAGAGAAATTCACTTTTTGATTTTTGAGTGTGATTATGTTTACGTTTAGGGTTAAATATTCCCCTGGTATGCTAAAATAAAAAATATTTGTTTCTCAACTAGCGAAAATAAGGAAATAGTAGATAATGCTGGCAACTTACATTGATAAAGCAATGGAATTAGCAGTTTATGAAATTATTGAAGATGATGGTACTTATTGGGGTGAAATTTCAGGTTTACAGGGAGTATGGGCAAATTATAAAACATTAGAAGGTTGTCGGCATGAGTTAAGAGAAGCTTTAAGTGATTGGTTGGCTTTGCGTTTACGGTTAGGGTTAGATATTCCTGTGATTGAGGATATTAATTTAAATCAAATTGCACAACCTGTATAAAATGCCTAGATTAACTCCTGTTTCTTGGAATAATTTAGTAAAGCGTCTGCGTGAGTTAGGTTTTGAAGGACCCTATGCTGGAGGGAAACATCCACAAATGCGACGGGGTGATTTGACTGTAATTATTCCTAATCCTCATGAGGGTGATATTAGTGTGGGTTTGTTATCGAGATTGCTACAACAGGCTGGAGTTTCTAGAGAAGAATGGTTAGAAGGATAGAATAATGTTAAGCAAATTAGAAGATAAATTATTGAATTTTGCTATATTAAATGTAGTTGAGTTAATTTGAGGTGAATACATCAATGACACAGGAATTAATCGGCCTCAGAAATTGTATTTTAGAACAGCGTTATAGTGATGCTTTAGCTATTGTGGATGAGTTGGAGGGGATGAGTAAACAGGCTATTATTAGAAATATTCTCTCTTTTGTGAATATTTTGTTAATTCATTTGATTAAAAATCAAATTGAAGCAAGATTAACTAACTCTTGGGCTACTTCTATCCGTAATTCTATTATGGAAATTCAAAAATTGAATCTCAAGGAAAATAAAAAATCCTATTATATTAATGTTGATGAGTGGGAAGATTTAATTTTAGAGGAGGTTATAGAGAAAGCTATTGCTGATGCTAGTGATGAGGTTTTAAATGGTGCATATAATCAATTTCAATTAGAGGAAATGATTGATAAAACTGAGTTGATAGCAAGAGGTTGTCAATTTTTAGGTTTGACTTATGAACATTCGGCGAAAACTTTACCGAAAGCTATAGCGGAGGTTTTAATACATTTACCAGGTGGGGAAAGTTGGTTTAATCGTAAGTAGTAAAAGCGATAACCCGACTGGGAATGAATTCCCAGTCTAATAGCAAAAGTCATCTAAAGATGACTAAAAATACCAAGAAATTGATAGTTTACTAAAGTAAACTTTAGCTATTAGCCATGAAATTCATTTCATGGCGGGTGTGGAAGCTAACAGATAAGGCATTTTTTGGTTAAGTTGATAGATACCAATGAGCAATGCTAAATCCTTACGAATTATAATTTTTTACTTGTGAATAATGTATTTTTGGAACTTGATTATATTGCATCTTAATAGGATAAGAAATGTAAGGGTTTAACGATGTCCAACCAACCACCTACCTTTTCTGTACCAAATACCCGCAACGATGCTCACCATGAATCAACCAATGAGTCCGTTCTACAGTACAATCTGGGAGAATAGCCGCAAACATTTCTAACTCCAAACCACAAACGCTAGGAAAAGATTCCGCAACATCAGAAATAGCGCAGGTATGTTCTACAAAAATGAATCTTTCCCCACCACAAGCATCTGACTCCACAGGGTGAAATTCCGCCATAAAACCTTCTTGCTTTCGCAACTCTATCAAAGTTGCGACCCGTTCCCGCAAAGAACCATTACCCACCCGTTCCCGGTATTCTTGGGCTTTGCGTTCCCACTGTTTCCGTAAAATAGACTTTACTTGGTCACGTCCCACAGTTTCGGCTAAGGTGTCCAGAAGAGAAATTGCAAACTCGCCATAACCATCATTTAAGCGGTTAGCGTTTTTTTGCAAGCGGGATCTTCCCTGCTGACTCAGTTGATAAAGGTGCTGCGGTCTCCCCATACTCGGCTGTGCTGATACCGAATACAAAACTAGTTTCTCCGTCTCTAAATCCTTTAAATGACGGCGAATAGCTTGGGGACTGACATTTAAACAGTCAGCCAATTCAACAGCCGTTGCTTGTGAGTGTTTCAATAGATACTCTAGGATATCTTGCTTAGTTGAGGTCTGCTGGGTAGTCGCCATGTTCTCTACTAGACGCTTCGCAAACGTCCCAAAATAAAATTTTTAGAAAATTTGACTAAAACAACATTCTTGTTGTTAATCTATCGTACAATAAAATGTAGATTAAACAACTGCCGAATTGTTTTAGTCGTTAAGCCTATTCTAGCAGTCTTGTTAGCAATCGGTAAGAAAAAACGGGAATTAGCATCATGCAGCCCGTCGCAATTCCTTTAAAGAGAACACAAGAGAACCGATGAGCGCATCTGTCACCACCTTAGTCAACCAACCTTACAAGTACGGCTTTGTTACCGACATTGAAGCTGATACTATCCCCCGTGGGTTAAGCGAAGACGTAGTCCGCCTAATTTCCGCTAAAAAGAACGAACCGGAATTTATGCTGGAATATCGCCTCCGCGCCTATCACCAATGGCTGAAAATGACAGAGCCAACTTGGCCTCATGTCAAATATCCGCCTATTAATTATCAGGATATTATTTATTATTCCGCACCGAAACAAAAGAAAGCAAAACTCAATAGTTTGGATGAAGTTGACCCCACTTTATTGGAAACTTTTGAAAAATTGGGTATTTCTCTTTCCGAACAAAAACGATTAGCTAATGTTGCTGTTGATGCAATTTTTGATAGTGTTTCGGTGGCGACTACATTTAAAGAAAAACTCGCGGAAGATGGTGTCATATTTTGCTCTATTTCCGAAGCTTTACAAGAACACCCAGAACTAATTAAAAAATATTTGGGTAGCGTTGTTCCTATTGCTGATAATTACTTTGCTGCTTTAAATGCAGCGGTATTTAGTGATGGTTCTTTCGTTTATATCCCCAAGGGCGTAAAATGTCCCATGGAATTGTCAACCTATTTCCGCATTAACTCCGGTGATACAGGACAATTTGAACGGACATTAATTGTCGCCGAAGCAGATAGTTATGTTTCCTATTTAGAAGGTTGTACAGCACCAATGTACGACAGCAATCAATTACACGCCGCCGTTGTGGAATTGGTGGCTTTAGATAATGCAGAAATCAAATATTCTACCGTGCAAAACTGGTACGCTGGAGACGCAAATGGTAAAGGCGGAATTTACAACTTTGTCACTAAACGTGGCTTGTGTCAAGGTGTCAATTCTAAGATATCTTGGACTCAAGTAGAAACAGGTTCAGCTATTACTTGGAAGTACCCTAGTTGCGTCTTAGTTGGTGATAATTCCGTTGGTGAATTTTACTCTATTGCATTAACAAATAATAAGCAGCAAGCTGATACGGGAACTAAGATGATTCATATTGGTAAAAATACCCGTAGCACAATTATTTCCAAGGGTATTTCTGCTGGTAATTCTAGTAATAGTTATCGCGGTTTGGTGAAAATTAATCCCACAGCAAAAGGCGCGAGAAATTATTCCCAATGTGATTCAATGTTGATAGGAGATAACGCTCAAGCTAATACTTTTCCTTATATTCAAGTTCAGAATAATTCAGGAAAGGTTGAACATGAAGCTTCTACTTCTAAAATCGGTGAAGATCAATTATTCTTTTTCGCTCAACGTGGTATTTCTTCAGAAGATGCTATTTCTATGATGATTAGTAGTTTCTGTAAAGATGTTTTTAATCAGTTACCTATGGAATTTGCTGTGGAAGCTGATAAGTTGTTGAGTTTGAAACTAGAAGGTAGTGTGGGTTGATCTATTTTCGTTGAGGTTCTTTTTTTAATGAACCACGAAGACACGAAGGAAGCGAAGAAGTAGTAGTAAGAAGAGAGGGAGAGAAGATGATTGTTGAGAATAGTGATTTGATTTTGTCGGTTCAGGATTTGACGGCTGATGTTGATGGAAATCAAATTTTAAAGGGTTTGAATTTGCAGGTTCGCGCTGGGGAAGTTCACGCGATTATGGGTCCAAATGGTTCGGGAAAAAGCACTTTTTCTAAGGTTTTGGCGGGACATCCAGCTTATACTGTTACTGGTGGTGAGGTGGTTTTTCAAAACCAAAATCTTTTGGAAATGTCACCGGAGGAACGGGCTAGGAGTGGTGTGTTTTTAGCTTTTCAATATCCTCTAGAAATTCCCGGTGTCAGTAATTTAGATTTTTTACGAGTTGCTTATAATTCTCGTCAGAAATCTAGAGGTTTGGAGGAGGTTGACGCTTTCGATTTTGATGATTTAGTTGAGGAAAAATTAGATATTGTCAAAATGAATTCTTCTTTCCTTAGTCGCAGTGTCAATGAGGGTTTTTCCGGTGGTGAAAAGAAGCGCAATGAAATCCTACAAATGGCTATTTTAGAACCTAAATTAGCGATTTTAGATGAAACTGACTCTGGTTTGGATATTGACGCTCTCAAAATTGTCGCTAATGGGGTTAATCGCTTAACAAGTCCCGAAAATGCCACAATTATGATTACTCACTATCAGCGTCTTCTTGATTATATTGTCCCTGATTTTGTTCATGTGATGGCACAAGGACAAATTATTAAAAGTGGTGGTAAGGAGTTAGC
>JBJUHT010000122.1:0-2566 GCA_046070105.1 Dolichospermum sp. | reverse complement strand
TACAGCACTTACCGATGTTATGAGGTACAAGATCACCCCACCCCCAACCCCCTCCCCGCAAGCAGGGAGGTGGCTATGATGTACTTCATAACAAAGGAATCTGCTGTAATTTCGGCGTTGCATAAATGCGAGATGTTTTTTGGGTGTAGAGCCGAGAATTCCTACCCATGGAACGTCTCTACAAAGGTTTTAAGTATATGCAAAATTGTTTTTCATCCCAAAAATCAGCAACGCCATAATTTCTTCATTCTCATTTTGATCCAGCATACCTCCAGAAATACTGATAAACTATTGATAGTAATACTTTCAGACAATAGATCACATCTGTAGGAAAATATTATATGACTCAAGTAATTGAGATACCGGTTAGTTTGACTTATTTTCAACTTCCTGAAGCTGTGCAAGCGCGGTTACAATATTTATTAGATCGTCAAGATGCTGGGGAAGAACTGACTTTAGCAGAAAGAAATGAAGCTGAAGGTTTAGTTGATTTGGCGGAATTTTTATCTTTGCTTTCCTTGCGTTCTCAGCGTATTCTGCGGGCAGTATAAATGGGTAAAATTCCAAATTCACTACGTCAATTAGTTATTCAGCGTGCAAAAGATAGATGTGAATATTGTTGTTTGTCTCAAGCAGGACAAGCTGCAACATTTCACATAGATCATATTATTCCAGTTGTGGCTGGTGGTGCAACAACATCTGATAATTTAGCTCTTGCTTGTGTGTCATGTTCACTTCGTAAGTCTGCTAGACAAAGTGTAACAGATCCAGAAACACAAAAAATATTGGAAAAGTACCAGAAGGGAGAAAGAAATTTATGAACAATATTTCTATGGATGAACTAGAACAAAAAATCGCCGCAGGAGAAGAAATTATTGATCAATATTTTGATCCTCAATCTACTAGAATAGGTACAAGATATTTAACTACTATTCGTAGATCACAAACATCTATTTCTACTCCTGTCAATCTTCCTCAAACTATGTTACAAGAAATTGAAGAAATAGCATTTGAACTAAATATTACTACTGATGCTGTAATCAAAATGATTCTGAGACGTGCATTAGATGAACATTATCTGGCTAAAAGTAGAAAAACTTTAATAGTTTAATCTCTGAATCATCACACCCTTTGGGAAGTCAAAACTCAAAATTACTTTAAATTATGATACCAACAGAAAATTAAAATGGATTGAAAGATTTGAATTAGCAGAATCAATCGGAGTTTCACCTCTTTCCTGCTATGAAATAGCGATCGCTCATCAATGTGGAAGATTAGAATTAAATTATTCTCCACAGGAATGGATTCAGCGAGCTTTAACACCTGCTAAAATAAAATATAGGAGAACATAGAATGACATTTAAAGAACAACTGGTTACAGAAATTGAATCAATGACAGAAGAACAAATAGCAGAAGTGCTGATAATGATTAAAAATATGAAAATAAAAAAAGCAAAAACTCCTCAACATCAAGGTTCAGGTAAATCAATTTTACGTCATGTTGGTAAGTGGCAAGGTGATGATCTTAAAGTTTGTTTACAGGCAGTGTATGATTCACGTGGTTTAGCTGAATTTTAATGATATATTAAATCATGTATTTACTTGATACCAACCATTGTAGTGCTTTAATTTTTGGTGATTCTCTCGTTATTGACCATGCTAAAACTATTGGAGAATCTAATTTAGCTATTTCTGTTGTCACCCAGGGAGAGTTACTGTATATGGCAGAAAATTCTCAAAAAGTAGCAGAGAATTTGATAATTATTGAAGATTTTATAGCAGATATTTCTATTTATGATATAGATGATAGAGTAAGCCATATTTATGCAAAACTGAAAGCAAAAATTATGGAAAGATTCGCTCCCAAAGAGAGAAATAAACGCAGGAAAACAAAAATTACTGATCTCGGTATTGGTGAAAACGATTTATGGATTGCTGCTACTGCTATAGAAAATAATTTAATTGTTATTTCATGCGATAGAGATTTTCAAAAAATTCAGCAAGCCTGGGATTTTCCTTTAGAAAATTGGCATAATTTATTAGAATAGAAATTAATTATAGCACATCCCAACTAACTAGATTTGTGGTAGGCTCAACAATATCTCCTGTAATTTTACCGCTATTTTTCATCGCTCCAAATACGGCTCTTTTGCTTTTCTTAATAGGGGATATAATGGCGAAGGGGATACCATTTTCTATAATAGTCAGAGGTTCACCTGTTTTTTGGGCTTGGTTAAGGAGGTTTTGTAGGTTTTGAGGAAGTTCTGCAAGGGTAATTTGTGTCATGGTGGGTTGAGTATGAAGAAATGGGAATTTGATTCTATTTTAATATTGTCTGAATCAGGACACCCTTCGGGAAGTCAAAAATCAAAAGTCAAAAGTCAAAATTATTTTGTCAGAATCAGGATAACCAGGATGATAGGATGTACAGGATGTGATTTGTAAACTTTTTGTTGACGAAAAGATAAGAAATATAGATTAAATAATGATATCTTTAAATCCTGATACCAACAGAAAATTAAACAATAACAATCCTGTTAATCCTTAAATCCTGGACATCCTGATT